>JAVBLQ010000146.1:0-12609 GCA_031553435.1 Bacteroidales bacterium
ACCTTGTACCGTGCACCCAAAAGTGTTCATACCGATTTCAATGTGAAAATTTTTTAAACAGTTTCTAAGTTCAATTTATTAACATTTAAGTGTCTCGTCAAAATTATTGTATATTATTTGTCAACATATTTTACCTTAAAATTTTTCTAAAAAGAAGTAATTCCGTACTTTTATGCCGACTTTACAAATGAACGCGAAAGGTAAAGTTCGCTTATATCGGTCACTAAATTATGAATAAAAAACTAACAATCGCCCTCGTTGCTCACGATCAACGCAAAGCAGATATGGTTGAATGGGCTGTGTTTAATGCAGATACATTGTCAAAACATACTTTGATTTGTACCGGAACTACAGGAAACCTGATCAAAAAAGCATTCGATGAAAAGGGAGTTGATGCCGAAATTATCTGCATGAATTCCGGCCCTTTAGGAGGTGATGCCGAAATTGCTGCATTAGTCGTCAGAAAACAAATCAATCTTGCGATTTTTTTAATAGATGACTTGAATGCACAACCTCATGAAGCTGACATCCAGATGTTGCTCCGTCAATGTCGCATCCACAATGTGCCGATTGCCTGCAACCGCTATAGCGCTGATCTGATGATCACAAGCACACTTTGGGATAATGATGATTATACACCTTCGGAACCCAAGTATATTAAATTTAAAAAATGAAACTGAACATCGCAGTACTTCCGGGTGACGGAATCGGACCGGAAATCGTAGAACAAGCATTGCTTGTGACGAAAACCATTTCTGAAAAATTCGGACACGAATTAAGTTATAAACATGCTTTGGTTGGCGCTTGTGCCATTGATGCAGTAGGGAATCCTTATCCCGATGAAACACACGAATTATGTATGGCATCAGACGCAGTGCTTTTCGGAGCGATCGGTTCTCCCAAGTACGACAATGATCCTTCTGCAAAAGTTCGTCCCGAACAAGGATTGTTGGCTATGAGAAAAAAATTGGGACTCTATGCCAATATTCGTCCGGTAACCGCCTTTCCGTCTTTGATTCATAAATCTCCTTTAAGAGCTGATTTGGTGGAAGGAGCTGATTTTATGTGTATCCGTGAGTTGACCGGAGGAATTTATTTCGGTCGTCCTCAGGGTAGGAGCGAAGATGGACAAACCGCATACGATACCTGCGTCTATACCGTTGAAGAAGTAGAACGCATTGTCCGTTTGGCCTACAAATATGCCGAACAACGTCGTAAAAAAGTGACCATCGTAGATAAAGCCAATGTTCTTTGCACATCCCGTTTGTGGCGACAAGTTTCCCAACGCATAGAAAAAGAATTTCCGCATATCGAAACCGAATACATGTTTGTGGATAATGCAGCTATGCAACTGATTCAATGGCCCAAACGTTTCGATGTGATGGTTACTGAAAATATGTTTGGAGACATTCTCACAGATGAAGCTTCTGTAATTACAGGATCTTTGGGAATGCTTCCATCCGCTTCCATCGGCATTCATACCTCGGTATTCGAACCTATACACGGTTCTTATCCCCAGGCCGCAGGAAAAAATATTGCCAATCCTTTGGCAACCATCCTTTCCGCCGCATTGATGTTCGAATATGCTTTTGGTTTACACGAAGAAGGCGCCGCCATCAGAAAGGCTGTAAATGCTTCGATGGATCAGGGTATTGTCACTGAAGACATTGCTATGGATGGAAAAGCTTATAGTACCAGTGAAGTAGGGGAGTGGATTGCAAACTATCTGAAGAATTAAGAGTGAAGAATTATTTACCCAAAAATTCTTCACTCTTCACTCTTCACTTTTTATTTTTAATTTTATACGTTTTTTAATTTTTCCCCGTTATAAATAAGTTATAACTTACAAACGTAAAAACCTGTCAATGCTAGAATTTATCAAAGGCGAGATTGTAGAACTCAATCCCGCTTCAATTATTGTGGAAACCGGAGGACTGGGATATATTGCCCAGATATCATTATATACCTACACAGCATTAAATGGTCAAAAAAATGCTAAAATATATGTATATGAGGCAATTCGGGAAGATGCTCATGTGCTTTTCGGTTTTTTTGAAAAACGGGAAAGAGAACTATTTCTCCTTTTAATCACAGTATCAGGGGTAGGAGCAAATACGGCAAGAATGATACTTTCTTCATTGAATCCGCAGGAACTGGAATCAGCAATAGCTTCCGGAAATTCTAATTTGTTGAAATCGGTAAAAGGTATCGGTGCAAAAACAGCAGAAAGGATCATTATAGATCTGAAAGATAAAATAAAAATATCGAATCTTGAGATTGGAGCACAAGACACATCCTCTTCCAATGTACTCAATCATGAAGCAGTATCTGCATTGGTTATGTTGGGATTTAACCAGGCATCTTCGCAAAAAGTAGTGGCGCGGGTCTTAAAAGAAAATCCCGGCCTATCAGTTGAACAAGTAATCAAAATCGCACTAAAAATGCTTTGATGAAGGACAAATTCAGGTACATACTGGCGTTATTGATTGCAGGAATATTCTATGGAGTATACTCCCTGAATGCAAATCATTCTGTTTCATATGAATATGAGCTGGAAAATAGAGATAGTGTTCCCAGATATCCCGTATCTAAAACTGTTCCTGAAAATTACGGAGATGTTACCGGAAAACATCCCATCGACTTACGCTCTCCTGAAAATATAAAATCGGAAGTCGAATACGATCCCAATACCAATACCTATATATTACGGACAAAAGTCGGAGACATGGACGTTTCCACTCCTTTTACAATGACTCCGCAGGAATATCAGGATTATTCCATCAAACAAAGCTTACAATCATATTTCCGCGAAAAAAATATGGAATTGATATCCGAAGAAGGAAAACAAAAAACATTCTCTCTGTTTGATCTTCAATTCGATTTAGGCCCTGCGGACAAAATATTCGGTCCCGGAGGTGTTCAACTGAAAACACAGGGAAGCGCTGAAGTAAAGTTCGGAATCAAACATCAATCGACAGATAATCCGGCGCTTGCGGAAAGAGCGAGAAAGAAAACGTTTTTCGATTTCGATGAACAGGTGCAATTGAATGTAAACGCCAAAGTAGGAGATAAAGTCAACTTTGGACTGAATTATAACACAGAAGCCACATTTGATTTTGACGCCCAGAAAATCAAATTGGGATACGAAGGAAAAGAAGACGATATCATCAAAGTACTGGAAGGCGGTAATGTAAGCATGAACACCTCCAATTCCCTCATTCGGGGTGGCGCCGCTCTTTTCGGATTCAAAACAGAATTACAATTCGGCAAACTGAGAATCGGAGCGCTTCTTTCACAACAGGAATCACAATCCTCTGCCGTTTCTTCAAGGGGTGGCGTACAAACAACCCCATTCGAATTTTTGGCTGATCAGTATGATGAAAACAGGCACTTTTTCCTTGCCTATTATTTCCGGGATATCTATGATGATGCAATGTCGTCACTTCCTTTTGTGCAATCAGGAGTTTCCATCAATCGCATAGAGGTTTGGGTAACCAATAAACGCGGAGTTTTTGATCAGGCGCGCAATGTGGTTGCTTTTTCCGATTTGGGAGAACACGATGAAGATCATATTTATAATAAAACAAAAGTTCAGCCGACACCGGGAGCTCCAAAAAACCCTTCCAATAATGCAAATAATTTGTATAGTCAACTGACAACGAATTATACAGGAGCAAGAGACATTAGCCAGGTAAATCAAGTGCTTGGAGATGCCGGTTTTGAATTAGGAACCGATTACGAAAAAATAGAAAGCGCCAGACGATTGGATGAATCTGATTATGTTTTCAATCCTAAATTAGGATATATTTCTCTTAAGAATAAATTACAACCCGATGAAATACTGGCTATTGCCTTTCAATATACATACAAAGACGGAAAAACCTATCAGGTCGGAGAGTTTTCTACTGATAATCCCGATGCAACGTCAGAGTCTTTGTATGTCAAGTTGTTGAAAGGAACGACATTATCTCCGGTATCTCCCTATTGGGATTTGATGATGAAAAACGTATACGCCCTGCCGGGAGCTTATTCCCTTCAATCAGAAAAATTCAGATTCGATATTTTATATCAAAGCGACACAACCGGGACAGCTGTGAATTATCTTACCGAGGGAGATATTGCCAACCAATTGTTGCTTAAGGTGATGCTTCTTGACAGTTTGGATTCAAGGCAAAATCCGTATCCTGATGGTTTCTTCGATTATGTTGAAGGTTATACCGTTCAATCTCAAACCGGAAGGATTATATTTCCTGTAGTCGAACCGTTTGGTGAGCATTTAAGGAAAAAGATCAACAATGATGACATTGCCAAAAAATACGTTTTTCAGGAATTGTATGATTCGACAATGACGGTAGCTCAGCAAATCGCGGAAAAAGACAAATTTATTTTCAGGGGCGAATTCAAAGCATCTACCAGTTGTGACCTTCAATTAAGTCCGATGCTGGCCAGAGGATCTGTAAGCGTATTGTCTAATGGAACCGTATTGAGAGAAGGCGTCGATTATAGTGTAGAATATTCGACAGGTTGTGTAACCCTTCTCAATGAACAATATAGGGGAACATCACTAACCGCATCATCCGAAAGTCAATCGGCATTCGGAATGCAACGAAAGACAATGATGGGGCTCAATGTCACTTATGATTTCAACAAAGATTTTACGATCGGAGGTACAGTTATGCACCTCAGCGAGATGCCTCTTACCACCAAAGCGAATATGGGAGAAGAATCCGTCAAAAATACTTTGTGGGGGTTGAATATGAATTACAAAACCCAATCGCAATGGCTGACGAATCTGGTAGATAAAATACCATTCCTGAATCTGACTGCGCCCTCACAAATCAATTTTAATGCAGAGTTTGCCCACCTTATCCCGGGACATTATGTTGACGAATACAACGGAAACTATTCTTATATTGATGATTTTGAACGAACAAAAATTTCCTATGATTTGCGTTGGCCTTCTTCATGGGCTTTATCGGCAACACCCTATCTGGCAGCCTATGAAGACAATGGAGGTCTTTTTCCGGAAGCCAATGATTCCAAAACTGTTTCGTATGGTAAAAATCGCGCTTTATTGGCATGGTATCAGATAGATCCGCTTTTTACCAGAAAAAATTCTTCATTGACTCCTGAACATATCAAAAATGATAAAGACCAACTTTCCAACCACTATGTCCGGGAAGTATTAGTACAGGAATTATTTCCGAATAAAGATATAGTATATGGAGAAGAAACCACGATCCCGGTTTTCAACCTGGCTTTTTATCCCAAAGAAAGAGGTCCTTACAACGTTTCAACTGATAATATTAATCCTGCTGATGGAAAATTTCTGAATTCTGAAAAAAAATGGGGAGGAATCTTCCGTAAAATGGACCAGGGACAAACAGACTTCGAAGCATCCAATATTGAATATATTGAATTTTGGTTACTCGATCCTTTCATTTATTCCCCGCAATCCAAAGGAGGATATTTGTACTTCAATTTAGGAGAAATCTCAGAAGATATTTTGAAAGACGGAAAGAAATTCGCAGAAAGCGCAATGCCTATTGATGGCGATACAACTCAACTGGAAACTACCCAGTGGGGGAAAGTACCCAAGCGTCAGACATTGAATTATGCCTTTAATGCCGAGAAAGATACAGACCGCAAATTGCAGGACGTCGGATTGAATGGTTTACAAACCAAGGACGAATTCGATCATGATACCTATAAAAAATTTCTTGAAAATTTGAGAGCCATATTGTCTGATAATGTAAAGTTTCAAATGGAACAAGATCCGTTTTCACCCTTCAATGATCCGGCTTCTGATAATTATCACTACTATAGAGGTTCTGATTATGACCAGGAACAAAAAAGCATTCTGGCTCGCTATAAAAAATACAATGGACTGGAAGGAAACTCTACTGTAGACAAAGATTCTCCGGAAAGCTATTCTACCGCCGCCAAAATGACTCCGGATGTGGAAGACATCAATCAGGACTATACGCTGAATGAAAATGAAAAATATTTTGAATATGGCATGCACTTAACGCCTGATAGTCTTGTAGCCGGAAAGGTTAAATATCTTACCAATATACACAAGGCAACCGTCAGATTGAGAAATGGAAATGATGATGAAGTAACCTGGTACCAATTCAAAATACCCGTAAAAAGCCCCGACAGGTCGCCCGGAAAAATGAAAGACTTCAGATCCATTCGTTTCATGCGTATGTATATGACCGGTTTCCAGGATTCTGTCATCATGCGTTTTGCAACTCTTGAACTGGTTAAAGGTGATTGGAGAATATACCAGCAAGCCTTGTACAGGCCGGATCAGATCCCCTCAACAAATGGAAATATCAATATTGCATCTGTAAATATTGAAGAAAATGGAGATAAAGAACCGGTCAACTACGTTCTGCCTCCGGGCGTAAGCCGGGCGCTTGATCCCGGACAAGCCCAGATTATTCAACAAAACGAACAGGCATTGTCAATGGTGGTAACCAACCTCGCTCAGGGAGATGCGCGAGCCGTATATAAAAATACGAATCTGGATATGCGTCAGTATAAACGCATTCAGATGTTTGCCCATGCAGAAAAATTAATAGGCGATGTTACCAACCTGCAGAACAACGAAATTTCTGTCTTCATGCGTTTAGGATCAGACTATAAGAATAATTACTATGAATATGAAATTCCGCTGAAATTAACACCTCCCGGAGTTTATAGTACCTATAATTCCACAGATCAAAGAACCGTTTGGCCTGAAGAAAATATGTTTGATTTCCCATTTGAAATCCTGACCAAACTCAAATTGGAAAGAAACAGGGTGAAAAGACAAGCCGGATCTTCGGTTACTTTCATAACACCTTATACATCATACGATCCGGATAAACCGTTGAATAAAATAACAGTAGTTGGAAATCCTTCTATTTCGGAAGTAAAGACAATCATGATTGGTGTCCGTAACAATGCCCACGGTCCTAAATCAACTGAAGTTTGGGTGAATGAATTACGCTTGACGGATTTTGACGAAGACGGAGGTTGGGCAGCCAATGCCAATCTGAATATCGGACTCTCGGATTTCGGAAGTGTGAATCTTGCAGGAAGAGTAGAAACCGTTGGTTTTGGAGGTTTGGATCAAAACGTCATGCAGAGAAACATGGACGACTTTTACCAATACAGCGTAGCCACCAATGTAGAACTGGGTAAATTTTTCCCGGAAAATAAAGTATCCGCACCCATGTACTATTCTTACGCCAAAGAAATAGTAAACCCGAAATACAATCCCCTGGACCAGGATATTTTGTTGAGCGAAGCACTGGATGCAGTTGATACCAGCCAGGAAAGAGACTCTATCAAAAGTTATGCACAAGACAAAATAATTACCAAAAACTTTAACCTGAGCAGCGTAAAAGTAAATGTTTCCAGTAAAAATCCGATGCCGTATGATCCGTCCAACTTTACATTTGCATACTCATATTCAGGTATGGATAAATTTAATCCGGAAACAGAATACGAGCGGACAAAAGACTACAGAGGAAGTATAAACTACTCATACACACCTTATGCCAAACCATATCAGCCTTTTAAAGATATTAAAAGTAAATCCGGGACAACAAAATATGCAAGAGAATTATCAATCGGATACCTGCCGTCCAATATCTCCTTTATGACCAATATGTACCGGAACTATTATGAAACCCAACTCAGAGATTTGAATAATCTGACGGGAAAAAATAATATACCGGTTTCCTTCAGACAGGAATTTTACTGGGAAAGATCTTTTGCATTAACCTGGAATCTGACGAAAAATCTCAATTTCAGTTTGAAGACAGGAACAAATGCCATGATCGAAGAACCTCATGATTACCCGGTGAACAAACAACTGTATCCCGATGCATATGAAGTATGGAAAGACTCTGTCTGGAAAAGCATCAAATCATTAGGTACACCGATGAACTACGACCAGAATTTCACAGCAACATACAACGTTCCGCTAAATTTAATCCCTGTATTAGATTGGACTACTCTTTCCGCAACATACAATGCTCTTTATAATTGGGATAAAGGAGCTACTGTCACTAATATGGAAATTGGTAACACCATTAAAAACCAACGTCAGATGGACTTTAATGGCGGCCTCACAATGACTACATTATATAATAAGTCAAAATTCCTGAGAGATGTAAACAAAAAATTTGTATTGAAAAAGCCGCCGGCCACACCGCCTGCCTCCCAAAGAAGAACAGGTTCAACACCTCAGGTTCCAAAGAAACCGGCAACACCTGAAAAAAAAGCCTTTGAGAAAGAAATCCAATTAAACAGAGATTCCTTTACCTTGGTGACTCATAACTTGAAAACTAAAAAGTTAAGAATTTCTGCCAGAAGAGAAGACGGACGAAGGTATCCGATTGAATTTAAGGCCATCAATGAAAATACAATCAGAATAAACAATAAAGACTCAGTTGCTTTGAAATTGAGCTTACTGCCGGGACCCAAACCGGAAGAAACAACATGGTTTAAAGTTGCACAAATAGCAGCCCGTGGTATTATGATGGTTCGCAGTGTAAATGCAACTTATAACATAACAAATGGGATGATGCTTCCGGGATTCAGGCCGGATATTGGCGATGCTTTCGGACAAGGAAGCGCCAATATGGGTTATGCTCCCGGCCTTGATTTTGCTTTTGGCTTTACAGATGAAAATTATATTAAAAAAGCAGATGAAAGAGGTTGGCTGATTAAAAATACGGACAATGTCAACCCCGCAATGTATAACTCGACCGAGAATTTTACATTAAGAGCAATACTCGAACCTTTTGTCGGTATGAAAATCGATTTGAGCGCCAGCCGGATGTACACCAAAACGTCGAGCATACAGTTCATGTATGGGGCATCCGGACAATATCCTACACAATACGGAGGAACATTCAATATGACCACCATTGCATTGGCTTCATCTTTGAGGTCACCCAATGTGAAAAATGGCTATCAATCCGATGCTTTCGATAAATTCTTGCAAAACAGAAATATTTTAACCAATAGGCTTCAATCCCAATATGCGAATACTCAATATCCGACCACGGGATTTTTTAACGGAAGCACCTATAGCGGAAATTACAATCCGGCATATGGAACAGTGAGTCAAAACTCAGGAGATGTGCTTATTCCCGCTTTTATCGCTGCATATACCGGAAAAGATGCGAATTCCATTTCCACATCGCCATTTCCAAGCTTGCTTAGTCTGCTGCCCAACTGGCGCGTTACATACGAAGGGCTTATTCAATTGGGATTCATCAACAAGCATTTCAAATCTTTCCTGTTGAATCATCAATACAAGTGTAACTATACAGTCGGAAGTTTCTCTTCATTCATGAGTTGGGTCGGAACAGGCACCAACGATCTGGGATTTGTGGAAGGATTATCCGGCAATCCGATACCATCCTCTCCATATGACATCTCTTTAGTCAGTATTACTGAAAGCTTTAGTCCTCTTATCGGGCTGGATGCCACATTTAAAAATAATATGTCTGTAAAAGCAGAGATAAGAAATACACGCAACGTGAATCTCAATGTAGCCTCCTATCAGGTGGTTGAAACCTATACCGATGAAATTGTTTTTGGATTAGGCTATAAACTGACCGAGTTTAATAAGGTACTGAAGCTAAAACACACAGGAGCCAAGGGATTCAGCAATGATTTGATAATAAGAGCAGATATATCATATCGTAAAATGCAAGCATTGATACGCAAGATAGAAGACGGCTTTACCCAGGCAACTAATGGGGCAGCTACCACTACAATTAAAATGTCGGCAGCATACAATATGACTAAAATGCTTACATTGAAAGCATTTTATGATAGAGATGTAAATCGTCCGCTTATATCCTCTAACTCATTCCCTACATCCAACTCGAACTTTGGTTTAAGTGTTACACTTAACCTGACTCGTTAAATGTTAATTTTAACTTAAATAGGCTATTTGTAGTCAATATACATTAATCCTAAATTTTTTTTAAATGTTAACAGATTTATTTTTTATTTTTTTGTACAAATGTTAAACAAAAATCTCCGTAATTTGTTCCCTAATTATAAGAAGTTCAAAAGAACATGAAGAAATCGACTATTTGGATGCTCAGTTTTGTAATGGCATTTGCTTTCATGGGGCTTCTTTATTTGCAGATAAAATATGTACAAATTATTCTGAATACAAGAAGCGAAAGATTTAATGAAGAAGTGAAAAGAAGTCTGTATCAGGTATCAAAAAACCTGGAAATGGATGAAGCTCAGAAACTTTTGGAAGAATCTCTTCTAAGCTCAAATAAAAACTATCTTGGATATCAGGATAACCAAATGCTTAACACCAGCAAGCAAGTTGTTACAAAACAAAAACATAACTTGCAGATTCTTGGACCTGACGGCGGTCAGGTCGGTAGTATGGAAATTGAAAGTCAAATTACACAGATAGTGACTCCGACTGCTTCTAAGGAACCGAAAAACAGCCGGGATGCCATTGTCAAAAAATCAAGAGAAATGCAGAATGCCTTGAACAAAAGACATGAATATGCCGAAAAACTCTTGAGGGAAGTTGTCGTTAATATGCTGTCGGATGCCGATTTGAAACCGATCGAAGAACGATTGGATTTCAAAAAAGTAGACGATTATCTAAAAGCTGAATTGATAAATAACGGATTATCCCTTCCTTATCAATTTGCAATAGTAAATAGCGACGGAAAAGAAATATATACAACATCCGAATATAAAAATTATAAGCCTGGACTGGAAGAAGTATATTCTCAAATATTATTTTCAAACGACCCACCTTCAAAAATGTATAGCCTTAGGGCTTATTTCCCGACTCAAAAAGATTACTTGCTGAGTTCTGTGACATTTATTGTACCGTCGGTGGCATTTACTTTGGTACTATTATTGACTTTCGTCATAACAATTTGGATAATATTCAGACAAAAGCGTTTGTCCGAAATGAAAAATGATTTTGTGAACAACATGACACATGAACTGAAAACACCGGTATCCACCATTTCTTTAGCAGCCCAGATGTTAAAAGACTCTGCACTAACGAAATCACCTCAGATGTTTTCTCATATATCAGGCGTCATAAACGATGAAACCAAGCGACTGAGTTTTTTGGTTGAAAAAGTACTGCAAATGTCTCTTTTCGAAAAACAAAAAACCGCACTTAATATGAAAGAAATGGATGCTAACGATTTACTCGCTAATGTAGCCCATACATTCATGTTGAAAGTTGAAAAATACGGCGGTAGTTTGGAGGTCGAATTAGAAGCCATGGAATCAGCAATATACGTTGACGAAATGCATTTCACCAATGTATTATTTAACTTGATGGAAAATGCCGTGAAATACAGGCGTGAAGAAATTCCTCTCAAATTAATCGCTAAAACAGCCAACGAAGGAGGAAAAATTCAGATAACCATACAAGACAACGGAATTGGAATAAAAAAAGAAAACCTGAAAAAAATATTCGAGCGATTTTATAGAGTACACACCGGAAATCGCCATGATGTAAAAGGTTTTGGACTAGGACTCGCTTATGTGAAAAAAATAGTGGAAAACCACAATGGAACAATCAAAGCAGAAAGCGAATTAAACGTGGGAACTAAATTTATTATTACATTACCTTATATAAAATAAAAATTATGGAAGAGAAAATTAAAATCTTCATGTGTGAAGACGACGAAAATTTAGGGATGCTTTTAAGAGAATATCTACAAGCAAAGGGTTTTGCCGTTGATTTGTTCGCTGATGGAGAAAGCGGATATAAAGCCTTTGTGAAAGATCAATATGATCTCTGTGTATTGGATGTGATGATGCCTAAAAAAGATGGTTTTACTTTGGCACAAGAAATACGCTCGGTGAATGGTGAAATACCGATCATCTTTCTTACTGCAAAAACTTTAAAGGAAGACATTCTTGAAGGATTTAAAATAGGAGCAGATGATTATCTTACCAAACCATTTAGTATGGAAGAACTTCTACTTCGCATTGAAGCCATCTTGCGCCGGGTAAACGGAAAGAAAACAAAAGATGTTCTATTCTTCAAAATAGGAAACTTTACTTTTGACACACAAAAACAAACACTCGCTTTTGGAGATAAAAGTACCAAGCTAACTACCAAAGAAAGTGAACTTTTGGGTCTTTTATGTGCTCATTCAAATGAAATTCTGGAACGTAACTTTGCTTTGAAATCCATCTGGGGAAATGATAACTATTTCAATGCCCGTAGTATGGATGTATATATCACAAAATTGCGTAAGCTATTAAAAGATGATCCAACCATTGAAATAATCAATATTCACGGCAAAGGATATAAATTAATCGCTCCAATCATCGAATAAGAAATAAGTCATTTGTAAACTTAAAAAATCTTCATGTTGTAAATCTTCTTTCTTTCAGAGAAAGAAGATTTTTATTTTCCTCTAATCCAGTATTTTTGTTATTTTCCGGATAAAAACTTTGGTAAAATATTTGGAAGTAAAGGAATAAGTATTACCTTTGCATCCGCTTTCAGGGGGAAGCGCGTTAGACAAAAGATGATTTGATATTGGGATTTGGTTTCGAGGTTTTGAAGTTTATAATCCTATTTCT
>JAVBLQ010000067.1:0-5787 GCA_031553435.1 Bacteroidales bacterium
GAGAGTTTCTTCAAAAGGATTGGCCGTTGTATTCCAAACCGATTCACCGTTGATTTTCATCCATTTCCCGACTTCGCTCAGCCGGTCGATGCTTTCCTGCGGAAATGTTCCGTCGGCTTTGGGCCCGATATTCAGCAGGAAGTTTCCTCCTTTACTTGCAATGTCTATCAGCTTACTGATTAAATCGTCTGTTGTTTTCCAACGATGGTCGTGGGCGCAGTAACCCCAGTTATCGTTCATGGTCATGCAGGTTTCCCAATCCGTTCCGTCGCCGGTGTCGGGAATGCTTTGTTCGGGAGTTTTGAAATCGGCAGTCAACTTATCAGCCATCCGGGCGTTGAAAATAAGCCGTTCGTTTCCTTGCATATTTTTGATTGCTTTCATCATCCGGTAGCGAAATTCAGGACTGCTGTCACCGCCCATATCCCACCAGATCAAGTCCACTCCATAGTCTTTCACGATTTTATGTAGATGAGGAATTACGATGTTGTCGACATATTTGGAACGGTCTTCGTAAGGCGCTTTTTTGTCCGTTCCGGGATTTTGAGGCACCCAGCCCATTCCTCCCGGATTCAACCAATCCAATGCCTGAGAATAATAAAAACCTATTTTCAATCCGGCGGCGCGGGCTTCGGTTACCAACTCTTTCATCAAATCGCGTGATATCTGGGAATTTCTTTCGATACCATATCCGGGAACGCCTCGCATGAGTGTAAATCCGTCGTGGTGTTTAGAGGTAATGACGATGTATTTCATGCCTGCATCTTTTGCCATTTTGACCCATGCTTTGGCATCAAATTTTTCGGCTTTGAAGTGGTGGTACGCTTCCTGTAAATACACCTCACGGGGTATTTGTGCGGCAAACATAATCCATTCGGCGTATTGTCCGCGTTTGTACGGTTTTCCGGTGGCGGGATCAATCTTTGTGTTGCCATTTTCATCGATCATGTTTGGGGTGTAGGCTGAATAATAAGGTAATTTTTCAGCCGGTAATATAGAGGGTCCATTGTAATATCCTGCATACGAGGAATAAACACCCCAATGGATAAACATTCCGAATCGGGCTTCACGCCACCAGGCCATGCGAGCGTCTTTTTGTTCCTTGGTTTCCGAAGTAGCGACATAAAGCGGTTCGCTTTCTTTGGAATAATCATCTGCGGTATTTTTGGCTTTTACGGTAAAATAATAAATATCGAATGATTTAAGACCGTTAATGGTCAATGAGTTGTTTTTTATTCCTGATTGATAAAGAGTTCCTTCTTTATACACATCATAAGAGACAGTATCTTTCAGATTTTCCCAATGAAGATTGAATGAATTGGGAGATACATTTTCTGCCACCAATGCTTTGGGTTTTTGATTGATGAATGCTGTAGAGTCTGAAACGGCGCTTTCCTGCGCATAAAGTGTTGTAAAAAAAATACAACTGCATAGAAGAAAAAGATATTTGTGCATAGGGAGATTTAATGTTTACTTTTCAACTATTTTCTTTCCAAATTGTTGTCCATCAATCATGACATCAATAATATAATATCCTTTTAGCGGAAGCATACAATCATAACGATATTTTCCTGTCGATAAATTTCCCGAATGGGGGAGATTAACTTGTCGCCCGTTGATATCTCGGATCACTATTTTAACTTCTGCGTTTTTTTTTAAGTTCAGGTTCAGCATATTTTTTCCTGATTCCTGAGAGACCCAAAATTCGGCAATGTCAGCCTTAGCTGTTTTTATGGAAGTAGGTTCGGGATAGGGGTCATATACAAATCCGATTCTTTGTAATGCGTCCTGAATTTCGGGAGCAGACATAAACAGATTCCATAACAATCCTGTCCGGTAATTTTCTATCATGCAAATAATCGGGCCCTGGTCAATAGACAGATAATCTCCATCGACCCAGTTTTTGGTTTCGTTGAATGAGTCGAGGAATCCGCATTTGTCGTTCCAGATTTTCGGGCCTAAGGTGTAGTAAAAATGTTTCAATGCAGCTATTGATTCTTCGGGAGTAAAGGGCATAGAAGATATGGCTGCGGTAGGAGCAATATTTCCCCTGTCGTTGTTAGGAGCATGAGCTGAATAACCTCCTCCGTTGACGGCATCCGTACCTTTGTAGCCGTCGCAAGCAGTTAATCCCCAAGCTTTATTGGCTCCGTATCCGACATATCCTAATGGATTTTCTTCGCAATAAGCTCTGTTGATGAGTGCATGTGCACGGCAATATTCGAAATAATTGACATTATTGTAGCTATCCCGAAGATTTTTCGGATTCAGTCCGAGAAATGAATAATGGGAAAGAAAAAGCGGTCCTCCTTTGGCTGCAATGCTGTTTGTCATGGGCAATGTGATGCCATAGAAGACCTGGTTTCTGTTTTTGTAAGGCGACCAGCCGGTTTTCCACAGAGAAACGTCTACCGGATGGGTAGGAGAGGCAATGGCCAGAACATAGGTAATCATACATTCGTTCCATCCTTTGATTTTTAATTTCTTTTCGTTTTCGAGTTGATTGTTGCAGTGCCAATAAAGCGAATTTTCTCCGAAAGTAAAGAATTGCCAGTCGACACGGTGCCAGATTTGGTTGATTTTTGCTCTCAAAGCGGCTTCTTCCGTATTAATTCCGTTGAAATATTGTCTTGCTGTAAGTAGTCCTTGTATCATAAATGAAGTTTCGACCAGGTCTCCTCCGTTGTCATTGGGACTGAATTGCATTGTCGCGCCGGTGTTCCCGTTGATCCAGTGGGCAAAAGCGCCTTTGTAGTTGGTTGCTGTGTTGAGCAGAAAGTCACTGATTTTATGAAGACGTTCCAGCCCCTGCTCGCGGGTAATAAATCCGCGTTCAATTCCTACGAGGATGGACATCACTCCAAAACCACTTCCTCCGGTGGTGACTTTGTTGGTCGGGTTGCCGGTAGCAGATAAGCGTTCGGTAGCCATACCGGATACAGTAGGGGAGAAGTCCCAAAAGTATTTGAATGTATGGCGTTGGACTTTAGTCAACAACTCTTCATCTGTCAATTGTATACTGAAATCGGTTTGAGAAAACATTTTTGTGCTGAATATTGTCAGCAGAAAAAAGATAAAAATTTTAGTTTTCATGCGATAATTTTTATTCTAAAATAAATGTTGCAGCTTTTACATCCCGGCTGTTGCCTCCGATGAATAATTTGAAACTACCGGGCTCGGAAACATATTGTAAATCAGAATTATAAAACTTCAGCATTTCTTCTGTGATATCGAATGAAACGGTTTGTGTTTCTCCGGCCTTTAAGGATATTTGCTTAAATCCTTTTAGTTCTTTCACGGGGCGGGTTACAGTTCCTACCAGATCACGGATATATAATTGCACGGTTTCTGTGCCGGCTTGTTTTCCAGTATTGGAAACAGTAATACTGACTGTAATTTTTCCTGATTTTTTCAAATTTGTTTTATCCAGCGTAATGTCTCCGTAGGAGAATGTTGTATAGCTTAATCCGTAACCGAAAGGGTATAGCGGCTCATTGGGTACGTCTAAATATTTTGTTGTATATTTTTGACTTTCCAACAATGGTCTTCCGGTGTTTTTGTGATTATAATAGATCGGAATTTGTCCTACGTTGCGGGGAAATGTCATGGTAATTTTTCCCGAAGGATTGGCATTTCCAAAAAGCACATCTACAATAGCATCTCCGGTTTTCGTTCCCGAAAACCAGGTTTCGAGTATGGCATCCATGTTGTCGTCTTCCCATTGTAAAGCGAGCGGACGGCCGTTGATCAGCACCAATGCAATAGGTTTTCCTGTTTGTTTCAGGGCTTTCAGCAGATTTTTCTGGCTTTCAGGGAGTTCGATATCGCTGCGACTGGCTGCTTCTCCGCTCATGTTGAATGTTTCTCCCATCACGGCAACTACAACGTCGGCTTCTTGCGCTGTTTGCAGGGCCTCATCGATAAGCTCCTGAGTTGTTTTTTTATCAACAGAGACAACATTTCCATTGTTTATTTTTTTCAACAATTGTTTATCATCCGTGAGATTACAACCTTTGGCATATAGGAATTTTCCGGCACCGAATTGTTGTTCCAAGGCCATTCTGATGCTGACGGATTCTTTCCAGTTTCCCGCACCGCTCCAATTGCCGAGCATATTGCGTTGATCTGCAACTAATGGGCCGATGAAAGCTACTTTCTTTGTTGTATTCAGTGGCAGGAGATTGTTGTTTTTTAATAAAACCATGGATTTCACGGCGGCTTCTTTGCTGAGAGCCAATTTTGAGTTATTCATAATTTCGGATTGTGCTTTTTGCGAATTGATGTAACGATAAGGATTTTCGAACAATCCGAGTTTATATTTGGTTTCCAGAATCCGGCGGCAGGCTTTGTCAATCAATTGAATGTTTACTTTTCCGGTTTTTACCATTTCCGGCAGATTGTCGATAAAATATTCGCTGACCATATCCATGTCGGTTCCGGCTTCGAGTGCGAGTTTACAGACCTGTACGCTATCGCCGACTCCGTGATGTACCATTTCCATGATGGCGGTGTAATCGGTAACGACAAATCCTTTGAATCCCCAATCTTTCCGCAAAAGGTCGGTCAGTAGCCATTTATTGCCGGTTGCGGGTATTCCGTCAATCTCGTTGAAAGAAGTCATTACGGTTTCTGCCCCGGCTTCGACAGCTGCTTTGTAGGGTGGGAGGTATTCGTTGTACATACGTATCCGGCTCATGTCGGTGGTATTGTAATCTCGTCCGGCTTCGGAGGCTCCGTACAGAGCGAAATGTTTGACGCATGCCATGACCGAGTTGGTTTTGGAAACATCATCCTGTTGGTATCCGCGCACCATGACTTTGGCGATTTCGGAACCCAGATACGGGTCTTCTCCGGATCCTTCACTGACACGCCCCCAACGCGGGTCACGGGCAATGTCGAGCATGGGAGAAAATACCCAGTTCAGTCCATCGGCGCTGGCTTCTTCTCCGGCGGCGCGTGCTGTGCGTTCAATCAAATCTAAGTTCCATGAGGCCGATAATCCTAAGGGTATCGGATAAATGGTTTTGTGTCCGTGTATTACGTCATAACCAAAAAGCAGCGGGATTTTCAAGCGTGATTGGGTGACAGCCAATTCCTGCAATTTTTGAACGGCATCGGGGGTGAATGTATTGAATACAGCTCCTACTAATCCTTTTTTTATTTTTTCATCTACGCCTTTGTTTAGAATCGGGCCTGTAACATCAAAACCGACGGCAGCGAGGTTCAGTTGTCCGACTTTTTCTTCAACGGTCATTTTTTTCATCAGATCGTCTATGAACCGGTTCATTTTTGCTTTGTCCGTTGTTGTTTTCTGAGCAAGAAGAATGGTTGAAAAAAGAGAAAATATGATTAGAAAAGTTGCTTTATTTGTCATGATTTAATATCTTTTTGGATATGAGCAGATTAAAATTTGTTGTGACTTTGTACCCAAAATTTTAATAGTTATTCTAAATTATCGCCGTATTCGGCTCTTATTTCGATCAATTTCTGCTTGTAATCCGAAATGCGTTGTTGTTGTTCGGGGGAAGCGATCAGGTTGTGCATTTCGTTAGCGTCTTCCTGTAAATCATAAAATTCCCATGCATCGATGTCGTTACCGTAGAAATGAATGATTTTATAGCGGTCGTCTCTCATTCCGTAATGTTTTCTCACAGAGTGGAATCCGGGATATTCATAATAATGATAATAGATGGAATTTCTCCATTTTACTTTTTTCTCCTGCAATAGCGGTTTGAATGAAACGCCTTGCATTTCTCCGGGCACTGTGATACCTGCCAAATCGAGGAA
>JAVBLQ010000013.1:0-46655 GCA_031553435.1 Bacteroidales bacterium
ATTCCACTCCTCCTGAAAGAGTTTGTAGGAGGTACTGATGGTTTTTACTTCCTGGCGCAAGATGAACTGGAAGTAAAGCCGCCCTTCGGAGCCGGGAACACTGGAAGGACGGAGCTTGAGCTTGATACTGGTGGTGTGCATAACTTTGATTTTTTGTGAAAGGTGAAGGTCGCTGCGCTCCCTTGTGAACTCGTTTCATTCGTTGTGAAGAGGTGACAATGCGACAGACGTCACTTCGTCACAGTTTTCACCTTTCACAAGGGAGCGAAGCGACTTTCATCTTTCACTGTGATTAATAAAGGTTAAAACGTTATCAGAAAGGAAAAGTTTTGGCGATATAGGGTGAAGGAAATAACAATGGTAAAATTTATAATGATTTCAAAAACATTTCACCTTTTTCATTGGTTATATAAAACAGATAAATAACTTTAAAACATTTCATAATGAAATATATAAATTCAATTTATATCTGTTTTGTATGCCTTTTTTTTATACCTTTATCATCTTGCAAACATGACGATAAAAAAGATTTAGAGGATATAGATATGATGGAACAACAAAATGTTTTTATAGAAATCGATGATAAAATAGAACGTCTTCTCCCAATGGAAGGAGCCTACAATGCTAGAGATTTGGGTGGCTACAAGACCATCAACGGTAAAAAAGTTAAATGGGGCAAAGTATTTCGTTCAGGTGATTTACATAAACTCACAAGCGAAGATCTGACTTATCTTTCGGAAATTCCATTGAAAACTTTCATTGATTTCCGGGATGCTTCAGAAATAAGTGCGGCTCCCGACAAAAAGCCGGAATCTGTTGTTCGCACTTTTTCATTACCTATTATATCCGGAGATTTGGACAATGACATAAAAAAATTAACTCCTGAATTAACCCCAACGTTATTGATCGATGTCAATAAAAGTCTCGTACGTGATTGGCAACCTGCATATAAAGAGTTTTTCAATATATTAATGGAGAATAAAAATGCTCCTCTCCTATTCCACTGCTCTGCAGGAAAAGACAGAACAGGATATGCTGCCGCACTTTTCCTTTCGGCTCTGGGAGTTGACCGGGAAACTATTATTCGTGACTATATGTTGTCCGATGAATTCCTGAAAGGAAAATATGACAGTATAATTTCTGCATATCCGGTATTGGCTCCATTGATGACTGTGAAAAGAGAATATCTTGAAGCTGCCCTCAATTTAATCGACAAAGAATATGGAGGGATGGACAATTACCTGACCAAAAACCTGGGGGTGGACCTGAAGAAAATGAGGGAAATATATACTGAGTGACATGGTGGGCAAGGTGACGGGGTGACAAAGGGACACCATTGTCATTTCGTCACCATCCAATCAATCGCTTTAAATATGTATTAAGATCTGTTTCCTTGCTCATATTCAACTTGGCTCTCAAGCGGTGCCTAACCATGTGAACACTACGAAGTTCGACACAAAAACAATCGGCGATATGTTGAATATCCATATCTATAACAGAACAAATACAATATTTTATATTGGTAGCGGACAATTCATTTTTGCACTCATTCTTCAGGTTTTGGAAAAAAGTATCATTGAGTGATTTTAATGCTTCGATGTAATCCTTGTGTTTGTCAACTTCTTTTAATTTCTTCATTATAAGAGCATAAACATCATTAGCTATGTTGTAAAAATATGAATCTTCGATTGTGGCCATCAATCTTTGTCCTTTATTTTGCTCATATTTTTGAAGTTTTTCTGCATAAATCCGGACCTGCTTGTTCAAATGTATCTGTTCATTTCTCAATTCAATCAAAACATCGTCCATCTCAGATATTCTCAAATCTTTGAAGTGATTTCCCAGCAAAGCTTCGTATTTTTCCAATTCTATTTTTTTCAACTGTTCTTCCTTCAACCGGGCTTGTAATTCCATTTCCTTCTTTTCCATTCTAATCAGTTGGAGTTGCGAGTCAGCTGCTTTTTTCTTTGATTGTAACCAACGAAAAACAAAAAAAAAGGTGATCATACTTAAAATAAAAATTGCCAAAGAAAGCAGGTTTATTTTCTCCCGAAACTGATTTATTGCCTGTAGTTGTTTAATTTCCTGTTCCCTTTGGTCTGCCTCATATTTTTCGCGAAGCTCATTAATTGTTAAGTATTTTTCGTTGTCATTAATTTTGCTTTGATATTCAGACTTTTCCCGCTCATAAGCCAATGCTGAAACATGATCATTTTCGATTTCAGAGATTTTTGACAAACGGTCGCATACATCGACATACAAAGAAAGGTCGGCTTCTTTTCTCCATTCGTCCATTAATGATAATTGACGTTTGAAAATTTGTGCTGCTTCTTTGAAATTCATTTTTTGGTAAGCAAGTTCTCCCCTGATACAATAAATATTGATCATCATTGCCGTATCCGTGGGATTCGATAATTTTTCGGCTTGAGCGAGATATGAATTTATAGAATCCGGATTATATTGTTTGGTTTTCAAAAGATTAGAAGCCAAATCAACATAACTATAGGCATAATCATCTGTTTTAAGTTGAGTTGTATCACTTTTTGCATAAATGGAAATGATTTTCTTATCGTAATAAATGGCAGAATCCAGAAATATTGATTGTTCTTTATTTTTATCATACAGACAATTATAATAAAAGGCCATGATTCTGAAAGTGTTTATAATATCATTCTGACTCCCATGTTTCAAAGCCAAAGGCTGCATCCTTCCTATGATTTTCTTCAGGTTTGACGTATCCCTTTTTTGTATATACGAAAATGCCAGGTTATGATAAATAGGAATCTCCCAACTCTCTTTGCCTGCTTTTTTGTAACATTCGATGGCTTTATAAAAATTTTTATGAGATTC
Organism: Bacteroidales bacterium; assembly: GCA_031553435.1. GTDB lineage: Bacteria > Bacteroidota > Bacteroidia > Bacteroidales > Azobacteroidaceae > JAVBLQ01. Next base: position 2,851 of record JAVBLQ010000013.1, read on the forward strand.
AACATCATTCATTTTGAAACTGTAGTATTCTCCTCTGATGCCATAAAAGTATCCTAATACTTCAGGATCAGTTACTTTTTTTTCATAAAAAGAAGCAGAATCTAAATATAGTTTTACTTTATTAAAGTCATAAGATCTCAGATATTGATCTGCAGTGAGTATATAATGTTCCATTATGGAACCTGATCCGTATATATTTCCTCCAAAAGGAACTAAATATACAATACAAATGAATAAGAACTTCAATAGGTAAGATGAAGCTTGATAACATGGGGCCATTGTTTTCTAGATTTAACGTTAAGCATTACAAAAATAATCAAAATATTGAATTATCGCTACATTTTGTAATCTCTTAAGATTTTTATTTAAGCAGGTTAAGTGCACTGATTAGTATATTTTTCAGCACACTTAACCTTTTCTAAATTTTTAATAAAAAGTTTATAAGTTTCAATATAATTATCTAACTTTCAATCAAAAACAATCTTCCAATCGTTCCATGGGTGGGTATTTCGGCGGTCTTGTCGGCACAATCGGCGGAATGATTATTATATCTGCTGACGACATACTGACAAACATGGCCTGATTATTTGCACTTTCAAAAGTTGCAATCGTACCACTATCTACAACCGGATTGTCATTAATTACTACTGCTTGTTGATTTTCACTCCCTTGTGCATAGCACGCACACAATGTAAACATTGCGATAAAAATTCTCTTTCTCATTTTTTTAATAAGTTAATGTTAATAATGTCGGATTAGCTAACCGTCTCTTTTATCACCAGGATTTCGCAACCAAATACATAAAGATTGAAGTTTTACATTGCGTTATCTTGATGATGCAAAGGTAGTTGCAGACACAAAGGGGCGTACGGAGAATGAGTGATCAACGTTTTTGAGCTAAAACTTTATTGTTGATGGTGAGTATCCGGTAAATCTGAATCGAAATTAAAAGATTATGGTTAAAAAATTGAAATAAGAATTTGAGCAGTAGCTTTTGAAATCATAGCCCAAAATCACCCCATTATATGATTTTTGAATTCTTTAACATTTTATAAATACACAAAACATTACTATACAGAAGGTTGATGTTTTTTCAAGAAATACAATTTTGAGCTGTTGTAAACATTAGTAAACATCATTTCTCCCGGGTTCAGATTAAATTTGTCACAAATTGTTTATATCATATGTTTGTAATAGAAAAGACACATCTGATTTTCATTTTATTACTTTTAAGCCTTGCCGGTAATAATTATGCCCAAACTTATTCTTCAAATAAATTGACGGAATTGGGTGATTTATTTCCACAAAATTGCATACCGCCCGTAGACAGTATTTTTAGCTGTCAACAAATCATCAAAGGAAAATCATTTGTAGTTAAATACAATTCCCACAAAGAAATAGAACATATCGGCGTCTCTCTTTTCAGCCAAGAAACCAAGGATATAATCAATCTTCCTATATGTAATTTCATTGAACGATTTATGTTGGAAGTGATCTTGCAAAAAGATCCTAAAAACATCATCAGGAAACTGGATGTATATGGAGTAAATTTTGAAAAAAATGGAACCGGTTACAGGAAGGGAAATTTTACATCCATGTTTGATGTTCTCAATGATATACAACATCCTACAAAATTTTATCTGACTAAAGACTCTAAATATAAAGCTACATGGGAATACGGGAAAAATAATGTCTTATGCATGTATTTTCCAGTCTCCCGGGAATTGATTTTCGGTTCGGATAAAAAAGAGTCGGATAAACAAATCAGCGATTTATTTACCAATCAAAAATGTCAGAAAATCGCATCAAAGAATATTGAATCCATATCAAAATCAGACTTGATAGCTATGAACGGTTCTGATCTTTACAAAAGAAAAGGGAATGTTTTTTTAGTCAACGATTTCAATTCGGATTCATATTATCAGAGATCCGACACTACGTTTCAATTGCTTTTTGATCAGTTTTACCCGGAAGAATCTTTAGCTAATCTGTTTGTAACAAGAAAAATAGAAACATCGTTGAACTTATATATTACCCATCGGATGTATGGAGGTTTCACTCCTGAATTTATTGTTCCCCTGAATGATTTTCTATGCATATTCGATCAGGAATTTTCAACTTTTTGTATGATCCACCAGACAAGTCCGGAGATTGTGAACCTCTCGGTCATTTTATACAACAATAATTTTAATTATATACACCTATTGAGGATAAAAACTTCCAAACAAAATATATTTTCCTCAAAAGGAGCTCTGGTTGCAGATTTATATACTAACATCCCACAACATAACATTAAAAACTTATTTTTATTCAAATGAAGGATATGAAAAAGAATTTGTCATTTTTAGTTTTAGCGTTATTATTTATCAATCCGGTCTTGTACGCTCAATACAACGATTGTAAGGTAACTATTGTCAGCGGGTTGGATAACGAATATTTAAAATTAACCATTCAAAGAAATGTATCAAACTTTTTAACCAGTTGTAATGAAGCTACATGCAATGATGAAAAGCCCAAATTAAACAAGAACGAAGTAACCAACGATGCTAGAAACAGATTGGTTTCACTTTGGAAAACAAGTGCAATGAGCTGTCCGGAACAATCTTTAGAAAGAATTTGCATCAACCGTCCCGCAGGAGGATACCAAATCCGGAATATCCCGATGTTAATGAAAGACGCTCCCAAAAGCGATCAGAATCAGGAAATAGTACTTAACATCACAGCTGATGGAAAAGTGGATGATATATACATCCCTGTCCCTGTTCAACAATATACCAACTTAATGACTAAAGAACTAACGAACAATGACCCTGATCAACGGTTAATGGTATTGGATTTTGTTGAAAATTTCAGGACTGCATACAACAGGAAGGACATCGATTTCCTCCAAACAGTATTCAGCAACAATGCTGTAATTATAACCGGTAAAGTAATCAAAGAAAAACCTAATTCGGATAATGCATTGAGAAGATCATTGTCAACAGAACAAATAACCTATCAGATACAAACAAAAGAACAATATCTGAAAAAATTAAAAAATGTATTCAAAGTAAATAAATACATACATCTGGAATTTGAAGATATAGTCATCGCTCAAAAAGAAGATCTGGATTACAGGAATATATATGGCGTAAGTTTTAAACAAAAATGGGATTCCAGTTCATATGGTGATGCCGGTTTTGTCTTTTTAATAATTGATTTTAGAGATAAAAATCAACCGGAAATTTATGTTCGAACCTGGCAACCGGAAAAATACAACGGACGAACATTAACCGAAAGAGAAAGATTTCAGTTAGGCAACTTTTCTCTAAACATATTCAATTATTAAAAAACAGATAAACCCATGAAAAAACTATTTTTATTGATTGTATTGTCATTGATTGTGACAAATATTTTTTCTCAACGTGATCTCTGGTTGCAGGATAATTCAATATCTAATGCTGTTTTTGCGGAAGCCAGAAAGGCTTGTGTGACCATAACTTCTCCTCTTGACCAGGATCTGAAACCTTTATTTTTTGAAGATTCTAAAATAAGGAAACCTGAAAAAACAGATACAATAGGAAATGATATCAATTATCATTTTGTTTTTAATGTATCACAGGGAAATAATGCAAAAAAATTAATTATCAAGGTTAGCGGATTCAACCCACATCCACTGGAGTTATTTCTTCAACCTAATGAACAACTAAATTATATGATATCAGACCCTGATAATATGCTTGTTAAATGCTACTATCAATTAACCAAAGAAGCTAAAAACTTATTCCTGAAAACACAATATGAAGATGCTCAAAAAAAGTACATAGCAGCAAAAGATTGTTCTGATGCTAAAGATGACAAAGAGAGAATCAAGGATTTGAATAATCAAATAGCCCAAATAGACTCCATCCTATACTGGAAAAAACAAGGAGACTTATATACAAAACTTGAAGTATACAACAAATCTGTTGAATATTATAATAATATACTTAACCTGAATCCTGATGATGTCCAAATCATAGATAGAAAAAATAATGCAATAAACCGATTGCAAGGGAAATGCGAAGAATATTATAAAAATGCAGAACGGGCCTATACTGATCATAACTGGAGAGAAGCTCAAAAAAAATACAACGCAATTGTCCAATTAGATTGTGCAAGCCATTTGGTAGCTGCGGCTAAAGTAAAATTAATAGATGTGGAAGACAAATTAGGAGATATAGAAAACAAGCAACTTCCTCATGTATTAACATACGAATTCTCAGAAAACACTCCCATCGGTATATCCACTGGTAACTATAAAAACAACAAAGCATCCGGTTACTTCACATTGCGTCTGAACTCCGACCTTTTTGAAGCTTTGCGTTCCAATATCATCGATGACTCAAAACCGGAAGTAAACGTTTCTTTCGGTTGGACCATCCGGATTGTCAAAAAATATGCGTGGATATTTTTCGGTCCGGGCTATACCGGAGTCGGAGAATATGTATATAATGAAAATGACATCGATAAAGTAGACGATCCTAAATTAAAAATCTATAGTGCAGTTTCTCCCGAAATCGGAATACTCGGAAAAATTCCTTTAGGTCAAAATATAGGCATAAGCTTGAGGTACACATTCCAATATCGCTATGCCATAGAGAAAGAAACAGCAGACTATATAGGCAAAACAAGAAGTGTTTTTGGTGTTGGATTTTGTTTTTAAATCCATTTAAAATTAGATTATCTGACGAAAAATGCCCGGTCTCATCTTCCCCCAAATTTAGCAACCGGGCATGTCAGATAATCTATTGAAAAATAACCTATTAAAACCCATGAATAAAAATGAACTCACAATCATTAAATCTGAGAAAAGAAAAATCGAATAAACTGGCTGTTCCGACTTCCTTTGAAAAAGAGCAATCCATAGGATATCTGTATATCGATATGGATCACATCATTTATTTGGAATCCGACAGTAATTATACGAACATACATACCGAAGAAAGAAAAATAACGGCATCCAAAGTATTAGCTTTTTTCGAAAAAGAACTGACAAAAAAGTTTTTTTTCAGAATACACGCTTCTTACATTATCAACCTGAAAAAATTATTCAAATATAAAAAAGGAACAGAAAGCATAGTTACACTCACAACAGGCCACCAGTTCAATGTTTCAAGAAGCAAAAAAAAGGCTTTCGAAAATCTGGAAACAGAAAAACTCCCCGTGCTCTTCAATGATGAATATACTTACATAGAACTGGATTCCATATTATATATAGAAAACAGATCCGATCAGGTATGCATCTATTTATCTGATAATAAACCGATGATTTCAACAAAAAACATATCCTTTTTCGAATCAAAATTAAGCAACGAACCCTTTTTCAGGATTCACAACAAATACATTGTCAACTTAACAAAAATAATCAAATACTATAAAGGAAAAGACACCTATGTCACGCTAAACACCGGAATATCACTGACAGTATCCGACGGCAAAAAAAATGAATTCCTGCAGTTATTCAAATACTGAAAATGTCATTTACTCAATCGATAGCACCAAGCAAAGTACCATAATTGCAACATAATCATTTAGTAAATAAAACAACACATTCAACTTTAATTTTGTATTAAATAACAAATACAACCAGTCATGAATCTATTGTTATCCAACATAATAAATACCGAAGAAAGTTTTCTGTTTTTTCCCTGGAGCGCAACCCGTACCAGTGAAAATGAAACGGAAATTTCCGGGCAGATCAAAACATCCGCTGATTTTCAGGAAACGTTTTTATCGGAAAGAGCAAACCTGGGAGCAGGCAAAATATTCGAATACGACAACAATCTATACAGCACATATTATAAAGACGAATGGGATTGCCTGAAAACAGAACAAAAACAAGACTTCTTAAATCAACTGCACGAACTTGAAACCAATGAATTCAATTCCTATCCTTTACCGGTCGCAACAAACATTTCGGAAGACATGGCTCCCGAAGATGCTTTCTATGTGGCCAGGGAAGAGATCGGTAAAGGTGGAATTTTTTTCATTCAAGGAGAAGCCTATACTACATATACCCAGGAAGAATTGTATCAACTTTCTCCTGCAGAAAGTGAAAATTTTTGTAATTCAATGAAAGAAATGCACATAGAAGTTCCGGTAAAAGAAATCGGAGATATTCATATGCTTGATTTGACTTACGAAGATACAACTACAGAAGATACATATTGGTCTTATAAATTAGTCGATGAATTCGAAGATAACGATATTATGGTCATCCCTTCGGAAAATCACGATTCACACGATATCATCGTACAACACTATGAAGATCATCACAATTCTGATTATCCCGATCATTCACACAGCCACGACAACGATCATTTCACAACAAACACACATGACGATCAAGGAGATAACTTTGATAGCAGTCACTCCCATTTTGATGCTAACATATAAACCTTGTTTAACAACTTAAAAAAAATAAATCATGAAAAAATTATTATTCATTCTACTAGTTTGTTTGCCTTTCTGCGCAAAAGCAGAACTATACGGAGTATTCATCGGAGTCTCAAAATATACCGATGCCAGATTGGATGCGCGCTATTTAGACGACGAAGCCAGACAAATGCGCAACCTATTTTTCAGATCCGACAATCCGAATTCAATGTTGATCACCAATGAGCGGGCAACAAAAAGCAACATACTTGCCGCATTAAAAGTACAAATAGCAAAAGCAACCACAAACGACCGGATCATCATATTCTATGCGGGTCGCACCAATAACGGAAACATTTCTGCTTACGACGAAATCAATGGAATCTCGTATGACGAAATCAGAAAAATGTTGGCAAAATCAGAAGCTATGTCCAAAATACTACTCATTAACAATTGCAATATCGATGCCGATGAGTTTCAAAATGAAAACAAAGCCGAAAAATTATTTAAGAACGACGACATATTTTTATTACAATCTTCACGTCCGGATGAAAAATCAAGAGGCAATGCCGATCTGGAAAGCAGTTACTTCACCTATTTCCTGATAGAAGGCATTAAAGGCATGGCCGATCTGAATGGCGACGGAAAAATAAACCCAACGGAATTATACGCTTATGTAAACATTAAAGTATCTGAGAAAACAAGCGGAATGCAACATCCGGTAACCATCGGAACAATGAATAAAGATATCATCAATGTACCTGAATAAGCACAAACAAAACAATAAGTATTCACAAAAATAAAACATCTACACATGAAAACCTCAAAAATTATTTTAAGTCTGATAGCCTTTGTAATAGTTATGTTTGCAAGTTCGGCTCTTGCCCAAAACAACAACACCCAATACGCCAAATTAAAATATATGGGCACAAACTGTAACCTGGATCAGAATTTTTTTATCGGTTATCAGGCAATATACAACGCCAACATTGCCAATCTAAGCAAAAAAGACAAAGACAGAAAAGATTGGGATAAAATCAGCGGTAAAATCCTGGATTATTTGAAAAATCCGAATGTAACCATTATTTATGACGAAACCGGAAAAATTTCATTTGCAGGAATTGATCCTCCTTATTCAGGAAACAAAAACGATCAAAACCTGAATGAACAGGAAAAAAAAGACAATGAAAAAGCAGCTAAATTATACGGCTCCATTTTGAATACCACAATCAAAGAATGGTATAACAAATATCCATCCAAACGATAAAAACCTGTCATGACAGAGGAAATTTATAGTATTGGGCGGGCTCCTGACAACAAAATAAGGATCGATGCCAAAGAAGTCGGGAAGTACCACGCCTATATTTCGGTAAACGAAAACGGAGTCTTTATAGAAGATCTCGACTCTCTGAACGGTGTTTATGTCAACGGATTCAGGATCAAAGAAGCCATGTTGAATCATCGGGACAAAGTCACGATTGCAAAAAAATACGATCTGGATTTGTCGAAACTATTCAAAAAAATCAATCCGGAATTAAATCCGAATGATTATACAAAAGAATTCCTGGAATTGAAACAAGTATATGACGAATTCCTGCAAAATAAGAAAAAAGCTATTCGTCTGCACCAGAATAAAACAGATTTACAGCGATTTTTTATTGTGACAATACCTACAGTCATTTTCATTGTATTGGCACATTCAGATTGGTTAAAAAGCGTATTCGAAAAATCATATTTTCCGATATATATCGCCCTTACCGCTGCACTAAGCTGTCTTTTACCCTTCGTACACAGCGAAAATTTAAGATTGATCAAACTTGAGAGAGAGTACAAAAAAAAATACAAATGTCCGAAATGCAAAATGATGCTTTCCCACGATTGGGAAATACACAGAGAAGAAAAAGAATGTCCGAGATGTAAAGCCATGTGGTCAGATTAGATTACCAAATAATCACTGAAAAAAGGAACTTCCGGACATAAAACAACCAAAAAATAATCCTGTATTAATCCGTTGATTATGTGCTGTAAATTTGTATTATATCTTAAAAATAAAAAATTATGGAAACAAAAAAATTATTTCGAATAAAAAGTAAGAGTTATTTTTTACTTAGCATATTTTTAATGACTTTTGGTTGTCTAATTCTTCAATCATGTAGTAAAGATGATGATACAGGAGAAAATGATGTAGAAGCTCCTAGTATTTATATATTAACCCCAACATCTGAGGATGTATTTGTAACTACTGAAGGAAATATCACAATCACAGGTACGGCTCAGGATAATGTTAAATTAAAAACCATCAACTACTCCTCAAGTTCAGGAAATAATGGAATTGCTGATGGATTAGATAGTTGGAGTATTTCCAATCTTACCCTTATCGAAGGAGATAATCAAATAAAAGTAACAGCTATTGACGCTAACAATAATCAAAATGAAGCAAAAATTACTATTACAAAGAATAAATATCTTACATTTTTAGGGATACCTTTTGTTAGCAACGATGTGTTTTTTACCAATGAACCAACTGAAGTTTGGATAACAACAAGTATTGCCTCTAATGAAAAATTAATAGCTTCCAGCGTAAAATTAATTGAGGTTGATGCAAATAATCAATATGTTACAGATGTTTGTTCTTTATATGATAATGGTAATTTACAAAACGGAGATGAAATAAAAGGTGATAACGTATTTTCTGTAAAACATACATTTAATTTCCTAAATGAAACAAACAAAAGATATCGGATATCAGCGAAGACTCTTGAAACAACTGGTGAAGTTGAAGGATTTTCTGCCACTTTCGTATTAACTGCTATTGGACAGCAAAAAGCAGAACAACAAATAGAAAGCTTAATGAATGTACAACAACAAATAGAAGTAAAGTTATCAAATCTTTTAAGCCAAGGATTAACCACAAAAGATATTGAGACTCAATTAATAAATTGGATACCAACCATATCTGGTGTAAAAAATACTTCAAAAGATGATGGTTGGATTAAAATTACTCATAGTTCAGAATTAGTATCATATGTAATTGTCAACGAGCCTGATTTTAGAGGGGGAAGCCCTGAAAATCAAGCAGAAGAAAAAAGAAGAACAGCTCCTCAGATTCCATTGAATCAACAAACAAGAGGAATTTTTAACAATAACAATGGACAGACAATGGCACTAAGAAGTTACTCGTCTATTGATAATAATATTATTCAGAATAAAAATGTTTTGATATGGGCTCCATTTGCCAATGATGGTGTTCCGGCAATGATATCAACCCCTTTTAATAATAATGACAATAATAGTCCCATAAATTTTAATGTAAAATATATTTTAGATACAAATTGCGATATCTCATCTTTGTTAGATATAACAAATTATGGAATTATTGTATTTGATACACATGGGGCCGGAGGTGATTTAATACTAACAAGGCAAAATGCTGGTCCTGTTAATTCCTTAGAAAAGATTTTCTTTAACAAATTAGTATCATCTGAATATCAACTTGTTACAATGAGATCTAAAACTTATTATGCTATAACATCTAAGTTTATAAAGAATTCGTTAGTTGGAAAATTTCCTAATAGTGTTATTTTTAATGCATCTTGTGAAAGTTTAAAAACAAATTTATTGGCTAATGCATTTATAAGCAAAGGAGCTAAAACATATTTAGGTTTTACGCAAAATGTAACCAATGGTATGTGTATTGACAAAGAAAGTGAGTTTTTTTCGACATTAGTCGGCGCAGATTTAAAAACAACAGGTCAATCATTTATTCAAGATGGTATTTATGAAATGAGAGGAAGTACAGAAATGCGATTTTATTTAGGATTGATTAATGGTGATTTTGAATATGAAAATCTAAACGGATGGAATGTTGATGGTGATGGTCGTGTAATTACTCAATTAGAACATCAAAAACCTACTCAACCTTACTACATGGGAATAGTATCAACTGGTTTAGGATATACAGTTAACCATGGGAGTATTCATCAAACCTTTAAAGTTACAAATGAAAATACTCTCTCTTTAAAATGGAATTTTTTATCTGAAGAATTCATGGAATATGTTGGAAGTAAATACCAAGATTATCTTAAAATTTCAATTACAGAGGGGAATAGTACAGAAACTCTATTTTATAAAGCGATTGATAATTTCGCTCAACAATATAATCTTACTTTAGTTTCCCCAACTATAGTATTTGACCGAGGAGGTGTTTACATGACAGGATGGCAAACCTCATCTTTTGACATAAGTAAATATAAAGGAAAAACAATAACTCTTTCTATTGCAACAGGAGATATTGGGGATAGTATATATGATAGTGCTACTCTATTGGACGAAATAAGAATATATTAATGAAAAAGATATTTTTTATGAGTTTATTATCATTTATTTCTTTGTTAAATTGTTCTGTAACAAATCAAAACAACAATAAAAAATTCAAAGTTGTTTATTTTGATAAAAATATTCAGAAGGATATCAGAATAAATGAGCCTAATCAATTTTTAGAATTAATAAACAATCTTGTTTTAGGAATTGATGATTGTTTTAGGTTAATTGTTACAAATGAAACTATAAAAGGAATAAAAAACAACAGTTCTGGAATTGAAATTTTCTTCTCAAATGAAATGAGTTCTGATCTAGCAACAAGACAAACTCTTAAATTTAAGAAGATACTTATTCCATTTCCGAATCAATCTGATGATAATATTGAAAAAATATCAGCTGTAGTATTATATTGTGGAAGAAAAAAATATTTTACACCTCCTTACATTAATTCTAAAGATTCTTTTTTATTAGAAAAGATTAAAATAATGACTATTGATAGCATAAATAAATAATTCAGTAAAAAAACTATTTGATTAATAACCAATTAAAAAATAAAACAATGGAAGAAAAAACTCGCATTTTGAATGAAAACGAAGCCAATGCTTCTTCATCTACAGAATCAAAACAAAATATTGAAAAACAAACGAATAATCCGAAATCCCGGATCAACAAAAGAACTGTCGAAAACATAGTTGCCGGAACCGCCGGTCTAATTGTTGGAGGCGTTGCCGCAGCAGCTGCAACTAACAATACGAATGAACATATACTCCAGAAAGATCCTGTTGATACCACATCTATGCAGGCATCTACCGTAAAAGCTCATCAAACACATAAACCTGTTGCCCAGGCAGTGGAAAAACACGAAGAAAAACTGATCGATGTAATAACTGATCCGGAACCCGAACCTACTCCTATAGTCATAGTAGTTACTGATGCGCACATAGCTGATCAGTTGGTTAATGTAGATCACAAAAATGAACATCATACAGACGATGAACCTATTCATGTGAAAACCATTGAACAAGATCACGAAGATATGACGATAGTTCCCAGTGGAGCATTCCCCGACAACGAACCCGATTCTCACATGAGATACGAGGACCTGGCTCAAAATGATAATTATTCATCTCACGATGACAGCCATATCATTTGATATATGAGGAGGTTGTCTCAAAAGTAACCCAATAGAACACGGACGACGCAGATTATAGACATACAAAAGCCGTGGATTTCTGTAAATCCTGTGCATTCCGTGTTCTATTAAACAATAAAAAAATAAAAATGGAAAATAAAATAAAAGCCGGCAAACTACACATATCCCGTAATGAAAAATTCATCAATACAGTAGATATTTTTTTGGGTAAAAATGTAATCGGCAGAACTTCACAAGAAAAAAAATCAAACATTCAAATCTCCGGAGATGAATATCTCAGCAAACAACATTTCGTCATTGAAGTCGCTCAAAAAAAGAACGGATCATTACAATATATTATATATGAAGAAAAACAATCTGTCAATGGAACAAAAATCATTGAAAAGAAAAAAGAAAAAAAACTAAGCGTACTTGAAAAAATAATTATTACCAACGAATGTAAGATCATTGCAGGAACCACTTCTTTCTCCCTTGAAGAAAGAAAAATCGAATTACCACAAAATTCAACTACTGAAGAAAACACGGAAGACAAGACAATCTTAGTATAATGAGTTGAAAACTTAAAGTTTAATCATTTGATTTTCAACCTTAAATAATTAAACATGCAAATCACAATCAATAAACCATATGCCATCCACGAAACCGGAAAACGCAGCAATAATGAAGATTGCATCTATCCCGAAAAAAATAAAGCAACCGAAAATAACCGGTTCTTCATCGTTTGCGACGGCATGGGCGGACACCAAAACGGAGAAATAGCATCCGATATTGTATGCAAAAGCATTACAAATTTTTTGTCTGACAATACATCGGATAATTTTACCAAAGACCTTTTCCAAAAAGCATTGAACCATGCTTATGATCAACTCGATGCCATCAATGACAGCGGAGTTATCGACAAAAAAACAGGAACAACCCTGGCATTCCTATACCTGCACAATGAAGGAGCATTGATGGCGCATATAGGCGACAGCCGCATATACCAATTGCGAAAAACCGATTCCGGAATAAGCATTATTTATAAATCCGAAGACCATTCATATGTAAATGATTTGGTAAAATCAGGACTAATCACAGCCGAAGAAGCGGCTACCCATTCCCAAAAAAACGTCATTACGCGTGCCATGCAACCGCATCAGGAACAAAGAAACCCTGCCGATATATACACTACAAAAGACGTAGAGCCGGGTGATTTTTTTTTCCTCTGTACTGATGGAATATTAGAGCAAATAAACGATAATCTGCTCTGTATAATATTAAACGAAGATATAAATCTGGAAGAAAAAAACAAAACCATTCTCGAAATATGTAGAAAAGAAAGTAAAGATAACTTTTCCTCTTACCTGATCTCAATAGCCAACACTATTGAAAAGAATCCAACAACTAAAAAAAAACGAAATAAAAAAAAGATAATGTTTGTATTATTTCTGTTTATAATCATAATCATCACAGCGAGTTTATTCCTCTTAAAAAATATTTAATACAGATACCTTGAATAATAAATAACTAACAGAAAATATCGAGCCATGACACAACAAGATTTTCAAAAACGATACCAATATGATACGGAAAAAGATCTTCTGGGAGAAGGAGGATTCGGTAAAGTATATAAAGCCCTGGATACATACAGACATATTTGGGTTGCAATCAAAGTGTCGGAAGTAAAACCCGATAAAAATTCTATCCGTTTAAGAAAAGAAACAGAGCTTGTAAAACAATTGCCCACTCATCCCAATATTGCATACTATGACGAATGTCACACATTCTCATCATTCACAGGCACTTTTGATTTCGGAATTCTTCAATATTATGAAGAAGGAAATTTATCTCAATTGATGAAGAGAAAATTTCTATCAACCGAAGAAAAATGTAACATTTTAAAGCAATTATTGGAAGGCATTCATTTTCTGCATGACAATAAAGTCATACACAGAGATCTGAAACCACAAAATATCCTGATAGTAAAAGTTGGAAATTCTTATATACCCAAGATCACCGATTTTGGAATCAGCAAAGAATTAGCAGCGGAAAACAGAAGCATGGATATTGAAAATTCCAGGATGGGTGCGGGAACTATTTCTTACTCATCGCCCGAACAACTAAAAGATAAAAATATAAACAAAAATACCGATTTATGGAGTTTTGGTGTGATTGCTTTTCAACTGTTTACAGGGAAACTGCCTTTTACAGCTTCGAAAAATTCGACAAGCGTATCCGGACAACAAGAATTGCTCGAACAAATCAATCTTGGTATTCTGCCGGAGAGTATCTCTTCGATACCGGAGCCCTGGCAAACAATTATCCGCCAATGTCTGGTTCCGGATCCGTCCAAACGGGTAAAAAACTGTAAAGATTGTGAAACAATCATATCCAATCACCAAAAAGAAGAAAACGAAGACCAGGATTGGAATGAAGATGAAGAAACCAGAATAATTACAGATGTCAAAAAAGATCCCCCTTTCAACAAAAAACTTATAATCGCATTTGTTTCCATTTGTATTATTATTCTTGCTTCAATATTTATTGTTCCTGCAATAAAATCTCATCTTCCTGAGAAAAATTCGAACGAAACAACAATGGTAAAAAACAGACCGATAGGACAAATAGTGATTTCTCCAACAGTTACCAGACCTGGTCAAGCACAACCAAAAGTAAAAGATCCTGTTGCCGATTTAAATAATGCTTTATATGAAGCAAACATTGCTTTTAACAGAGGTAACTATGATGAAGCCATCAAACATTATAAAAAAGTAAAACAGTTGGATCCGTCAGACAACACAGGCCATCTCAAATTTCTGTCTAAAGCAAAAGATCTCATGAAATCATCTTCCGGAAATACAGGTGCTGCCAAATATCTACTTCAATGTGCCAAATCATTACAAAACACAACAGAAGTAAACGATTTATTATTAAAATACAATTCCCTCAATCAAAATGAAGTCACTTCCACAGGTGAACATCAAGAATAAATGAAAGAGGAAATAAAGACAACCGTCATTGCGATATAAATTCAACTACTATCCTTCAAATTAATCAATTGCATATACCCTTTCGCAATGACGGGTTTTTTAAAACTCATATTGGTCACAACATGAAACCTAATTCACTGTAACATAAAGCACCATATCTTCTTTAATCGCAAACTTACAATCCTCAAAAGCGGGAGGCCCCATTTTTCCTTTGGCATTATTACTGAATCCATATTTTTCGGTTGGGCCAAAACTACCCATGTCCAGTTTTTTATTGTCGTTTTCGTCCTGAAACAGAGATATGGCATATTCTCCCGAAGGAATACTATCGAATTCCATGGTTATCAATTCATCTTCAATTTTTACCATATCATAAGCGACAGGTTTGGACTTCATAAAACTGTCCTCGTCATAAACCGCGACCATTAAATGTCCTTTTATTTTTTCAATTCCATCAACTACAACTGTCAACTTGTTTTGTGCGCCAAGACTACTTGCTGCAAGTATCATCAGCATAATTAATTTTGTTTTCATAAATTCTTTAACTGGTTTAATTTTTTATTGTTACTCAATGTGGAAAAAACGGTAAAATTTCAAACAGTGAAAATTTGTGTAATTTGTGTATTCCGTGTTCTATCCATTGATATAACTCTTCAAAGCTTTCACATACTCATTAAAAGCTTCAATTCCTTTAGGAGCAATTTTGCAAATTGTTCGCGGCATTTTTCCCTGAAATGTCTTTTCCACATCAATATATCCGGCTCCTTTCAATTTTTCGATCTGAACACTTAAATTACCTGCCGTTGCTCCTGTTTTTTCTTTCAAAAAGACAAAATCGGCCTCTTCCGCACCAATCAACAATGACATAACAGCTAACCTTAATTGGGAATGCAACAGAGGATCTAATTCTTTAAACATGTTCTTTTGCTTTTTTATTCAGTTTATAACCTGGCATAATATAACCAAATAGCATACAAACAGTCAATATCAAAAAATGATATGATATATGTGGCAGGATAATAAAACAAATAACAGATCCTAACCAAAAAATAAAAGCTCCATATACATACGGCTTGAAACGACAAGCTATTCCGGTAATAAATTGAGCAACTCCCGTGAAAATAAGTATTACTGAAGTCATCATTGTAAAATGCATGTATGAGTGAAAGTAATACGCTACAGACCAGAACACAAACTGGAGTATTACCATCGAAATACCGAATCCGATCCAGATTGAATTGATAATCTGGTCAATATGAGTTTTTACAATAGCCGAACAGTCTATTTTTTTATGCATAAAATAAGAAATAATCCATCCGGGAATCATCAAAAACCAAACAAAACAAGATTTACTTCCCGGCAACACAAAGGTTAACGCAAAATTCAAAAGTGCCGTAAATGCTACTAAATAACCCCAGAATATCGTAATATTCCCCGCCCCTTTTTGGAAATTATTCCGCGTTTGCTCTATCATTTCACTGATAAGCGCCAAACTTTCTTTTTCTGTAAACTTTGTTTCCATATAATTTTACTTTATAAATTAAATTGCAATGCAAATATAAACTAGTTTATTTTATAAACCAAAATACATTCCAATTTTTAACATATTTTTTCTTGAATAGTGAATGGTGAGAGCTCACAAAACAATTTTCCACAAATTTTGCAATCCGGAGTTTGCAATTTGCATTTTATATTGTAAATTTGCAGGTCAAAAACAGCCAACTAAATGGACGCTTTTTTTAAAACCCACCAATACTTAGTCGAACATCTTAATCCTTCCATTATTCGCAGAAAATTAATGGACGAAATTAACTGGAATGACCGGCTTATTGGTATCAAAGGTTCGCGAGGCGTAGGAAAAACCACTTTCTTGCTTCAATATGCCAAAGAAAATTTCAAACCCGAAGACAGGGAATGCTTATATATCAATTTAAATCATTTTTATTTTACAGATAAGTCTTTGACAGATTTTGCAAACGAATTCAGAATGAAAGGAGGCAAAGTGCTGTTGATAGACCAAATGTTCAAATATCCGGATTGGTCAAAAGAGTTAAGATATTGTTATGATAACTTTCCCGATTTGAAGATTATTTTCACAGGTTCATCCGTTATGCGGTTGAAAGAAGAAAATCCCGAACTCTCGGGAAGAGTTGTTTCATACAATCTGCGGGGATTTTCTTTCAGGGAATTTTTGAATCTGACGGCAGAAACTGATTTTCCGTCCTATACACTGGAAGAAATTATCAAAAATCATCAGAAGATCGCTCCGGAAATTTGTGTAAAAATAAAACCGTTGGCCTATCTTCAGGATTACATTCATCATGGTTACTATCCTTTTTTTCTGGAAAAAAGGAATTTTTCAGAAAATTTATTGAAAACCATGAATATGATGCTCGAAGTTGATGTACTCTCGATCAAACAGATTGAACAAAGCTATCTGCCGAAATTAAGGAAGTTATTGTATTTACTGGCTATTTCAAGTCCCGGAACACCCAATGTCAGCCAATTAAGCAATGACATCGAAACATCAAGGGCTACCGTAATGAATTACATTAAATACTTGAAAGATGCCAGATTAATTAATATGCTTTACCCTGTAGATGAAGATTTTCCCAAGAAACCTGCAATGGTTTACATGCAAAATCCGAATCTGATGTTTCCCACCTGCATGAATCGCGTGGATGAACAAGCTTTGAGAGAAACATTCTTTTGTACTCAAATTCATAAAGATAACAAAGTTAATACAAGAGAAAAAAACATCCATTTTCTGGTAAATAATCAATATAAATTCAGAATAGAAGACAATTATTCAAAAATAAAAAACATTCCCGGAATTTATTACGCGATCGATGGAATGGAGATTGGAGAAAAAAATCTGATTCCGTTGTGGATGTTTGGGTTTCTTTATTGAAAATAGAAGTTAGAGAAGTTAAAGAATATATGAACTCGCATTCATTTAAGGATTTACAGTGTTGGAATAAAGCGCACGAATTTGTATTGCATATATACAAAATCACAGGATTATTTCCAAAATCCGAACTTTATGCTTTAAATTCTCAATTCAGAAGAGCTGTAATATCTATTCCTACGAATATTGCCGAAGGTTATAAAAAAACAGGAGTAAAAGATAAACTAAGATTCTTTAATATTGCGCAAGGTAGCATTGAAGAATCTCGTTATTATATAATCCTTGCAAAAGATTTAAATTATATCGAATCTGAAAAATTTGATTTGTTAAATGAATTATTAGAAAGTTCCAGTCGGTTATTGAATGCATATTGCAATAAAATCAGCCAATCCATTCTCTAACTTCTCTAACTTCTTTTATTCTTTAACTTCTAAGTCCAAAAACAAGTAATTTACAATTAAATAAGATTTCTATGGCTAAACAAAAAAAGTTCTTAACCTGTGATGGAAACCAAGCTGCTGCACACATTGCTTATATGTTCAGTGAAACAGCTTCTATTTATCCTATCACACCTTCGTCAACAATGGCAGAATATGTGGACGAATGGGCCGCTGCCGGAAGAAAAAATATCTTCGGCGAAACTGTCCGTGTAGATGAAATGCAATCCGAAGCTGGAGCTGCCGGTGCAATGCACGGATCACTACAGGCCGGCACATTGTCTACTACATTTACTGCATCACAAGGATTATTATTGATGATTCCCAATATGTACAAAGTTGCAGGAGAATTGCTCCCGGGCGTATATCACGTATCTGCCCGTGCATTAGCTTCTCATGCACTTTCAATTTTTGGAGACCATCAGGACGTTATGGCTGTTCGTCAAACCGGATGTGCTATGTTTGCTACAGGTTCTGTTCAGGAAGTAATGGACTTAGCCGCAGTTGCTCATTTATCAGCAATCAAATCACGCGTACCCTTCGTACATTTCTTTGACGGATTCCGTACTTCCCACGAAATCCAAAAAATTGAAATGTTGGAAAATGATGATTTGACTCCACTTATTGATCAAAAAGCATTGGCCGAATTCCGTGAAAGAGCTTTGAATCCGGAAAATCCCGTTGCACGCGGAACTGCACAAAATCCTGATATTTATTTCCAGGCTCGCGAAGCTTCTAATGTATATTACAATCAGGTTGTAGGCATCGTTGAAGAATATGTAAATCAATTAAGTACATTGGTTGGACGCAAATATGGTTTGTTTGATTATTATGGAGCTGCTGATGCAGAACGCGTAATCATCGCCATGGGTTCTGTAACTGAAGCCATCAAAGAAACTGTTGATTATCTGAACGGAAAAGGAGAAAAAGTAGGATTGGTATGCGTACACCTGTATCGTCCGTTCTCTGCAAAACATTTCTTAGCTGCCGTTCCTAAAACTGCTAAAAGAATTGCTGTATTAGACAGGACCAAAGAACCGGGAGCCACCGGAGAACCTCTTTACCTGGATGTAAAAGATTGTTTCTACGGACAAGCAAATGCTCCGGTTATTGTTGGTGGTCGTTACGGTTTGTCTTCAAAAGATACGACTCCTGCACAAGTGTTGGCAGTTTACGAAAATCTTTCTTTACCAGAACCTAAGAACGGTTTCACTATTGGCATTGTTGACGATGTTACTTTCACTTCTCTTCCTCAAAAAGAAGAATTAGTTTTTGAAGGTGGTCCTTTCGAAGCTAAATTTTATGGATTAGGAGCTGACGGAACTGTAGGAGCTAACAAAAACTCCATCAAAATTATCGGTGACAACACAGATAAATATAGTCAGGCATATTTCGCTTACGACTCTAAAAAATCAGGAGGTTTTACCTGTTCACACTTACGTTTCGGTGACAAACCAATCCGTTCAACTTATCTGGTAAATACACCTGACTTCGTGGCATGTCACGTACAAGCTTATCTTCGTTTATACGATGTAACCAAAGGTTTGAAAAAAGGAGGAACATTCCTTTTGAATACTATTTGGAACCAGGAAGAAGTAAAGAAAAATCTTCCTGATAATGTGAAAAAATATTTGGCTGCCAATAGTATCAATTTCTACATCATCAATGCAACAGGTATTGCTGAAGAAATCGGATTAGGAAACAGAACCAATACCATCCTTCAATCTGCATTTTTCAAGATCACAGGTGTAATTCCTTATGATTTAGCTGTTGAGCAAATGAAAAAAGCAATCGTAAAATCTTACGGTAAAAAAGGTGAAGACGTTGTAAAAATGAACTACGCAGCCGTTGACCGCGGAGGCGATGTTGTTAAAGTAGAAGTTCCTGCAGAATGGACTAACCTTGGAGAAGAAAAACAAGAGGCTAACAACAATGTTCCTGAATTCATTGCAAGAATCGTTCAACCGGTGAACGCTCAAGCCGGTGATGATCTTCCTGTTTCTGTGTTCAAAGGTCGCGAAGACGGTACCTGGGAACAAGGAACCGCTGCTTACGAAAAACGAGGAGTTGCCAGCCATGTGCCCGTCTGGATTCCTGAAAACTGTATTCAATGTAACCAATGTGCTTATGTTTGTCCTCACGCTGCTATCCGTCCGTTTGTACTGGATGCTGAAGAACAAGCCAAAGCTCCTGCAGGTTTAGTTACATTGAAAACACAAGGAAAACAATTTGAAGGCACTCAATTCCGTATCCAAGTCGATGTACTCGACTGTATGGGCTGCGGTAACTGTCCTGATGTTTGCCCTGGCAACAAAAACGGTAAAGCATTGCAAATGATGCCTATCGAAACTCAATATGATAACCAGGCAAATTGGGATTTCTGTTCTAAAGAGGTAAAAAGCAAACAACATTTGGTGGATACTTCATTGAATGTGAAAAACTCACAGTTTGCAACTCCATTATTTGAGTTCTCAGGCGCTTGTGCCGGTTGTGGAGAAACTCCTTACGTCAAATTGATTTCTCAATTATTCGGAGACCATCAAATGATAGCCAATGCAACCGGATGTACTTCAATCTATTCAGGTTCAGCTCCTTCTACTCCTTATACAAGAAATGAAGAAGGACGCGGTCCGGCTTGGGCAAACTCATTGTTCGAAGACAATGCCGAATATGGATTGGGTATGAATATCGGTACAGAAAAAATGCGCGACCGTGTTGAACGCCTGATGAAAGAGGGACTTGAATGTCCAAGTTGTTCGTCAGAAATGAAAACATTGTTCCAGGAATGGATCGATAACAGAAACGACTCTGTAAAAACACGCGAAGTTACCGATAAATTAGTTCCGGTGATGGAAAAATGTAATTGTGACACCTGCAAACAATTGATTTCTTTGAAACAATACTTTGTAAAACGTTCACAATGGATCATCGGTGGCGACGGTTGGGCTTATGATATAGGTTTCGGCGGATTAGACCACGTAATTGCTTCAGGTCAAAATGTTAACATCCTGGTAGTTGATACAGAAGTATATTCTAACACAGGAGGTCAATCATCCAAATCGACTCCGGTTGGTGCAATCGCTAAATTTGCAGCTTCAGGAAAAAGAATTCGCAAGAAAGACCTTGGTATGATCGCTACAACTTATGGTTATGTATATGTTGCTCAAATTGCAATGGGTGCTAACCAGGCGCAAACGCTGAAAGCTATCCGCGAAGCTGAAGCTTATGACGGACCATCTATCGTTATCGCTTATTCTCCATGTATCAACCACGGTTTGAGGACAGGTATGGGTAAAACTCAGGCAGAATCTAAAAATGCTGTTGAATGTGGATACTGGCACTTATGGCGTTTTGACCCAAGATTAGAAGCCGAAGGAAAAAATCCGTTCCAATTAGATTCCAAAGAGCCGGATTGGGACAAATTCCAAGGTTTCTTAATGAACGAAGTTCGCTTCTCTTCCTTGGCAAAACAATATCCGGAAGAAGCTAAAGAATTGTTCAAAATAACCCAGGAGAATGCTCAATGGCGTTATAATGGATATAAGAGATTGGCTGCGATGAATTTTGGAGAATAATTCCGCAGAGTAACCTGATTTACAAAAACCCTTTCACATCATATTTATGGTGTTGAAAGGGTTTATTTTTTTATGGTATATCCGATCATATCTTATGATTGTTTAATTCTATTTATTTAAAGAAATTATTGACAAACTATAATCCATGTGATATCAAAAAAAATTATCTTTGTGCCTCCATTTTAATAAACAGAAATTTTAATATGAACAAGTTATTTGCTTTCTTATCCCTGGCAATCATATCTGCACTTATTTCCTGTCAACAAAATAAAAAACAGGAAGAAAAATTGGTATTGGGAGTGATGTCATCCATGGATTTTGTCCCGGTTGCGGTTGCCAAACAAATGGGTTATTTTGATAAATATGCGGTAAATGTTTCTATTGAAAAATTCTATTCGGCCAATGAACGTGATGCTGCTTTCCAAAGCGGATCTATAGACGGGACAGTGATTGATTACACCGGAGCTATCTTGCAAAAGTCCGGAGGAATTGATCTGAAATTAACTTCTGCTTGTAATGCTCCCTTCTGTATCATGTCCGGGCCTCAAAGTAATATCAAACAATTGTCGGATTTAAAGAACAAACGGATTGCTGTTTCTCAAAATACAGTGATTGATTTTTGCATGGATATGGCGCTTCAATCTGTACAAATATCTCCTCAGGAGGTTGAAAAACAAGAAATCAATAAAATTCCTGTACGCTTTGAAATGATGATGAATGGAAAAACAGATGCCACTGCCCTACCTGATCCTTTCATTACAATCGCAAAGAATGCCGGAGCCAACCCTATCATTACAATGCAGGATCTGGGATATGCGGTGACCGGTATTATGTTCAAAAACGATGTCATCAAAAATAAAGAGAAACAAATTCAGGCATTCTATAAAGCTTATAATGAAGCTGTCGACTATATACATTCACATACCGTTGAAGATATCCGGCAAATCCTGATCAAGGAAGTCGGCTTCCCGGAAGAATTGATTGCTAAGGTTCAACTTCCTTCCTATACACATGCCCAAATACCTTCGGAAAAAGATCTTCAGGTTGCAACGCAATGGCTTCAATCCAAGCAATTAGTTTCCAATGATTTTCAAATTTCAACATTAACGGATGATAGGTTTGTAAAATAACATCACCATGTACTTGTCAATAAATAATGTAGAAGTTTCTTTTAAAAACACCTCCGTTTTGGCTGATTTTAATCTGAATGTGAATGAAGGTAGCATTTATTCGATCATAGGCCCATCCGGTTGCGGAAAATCTACATTACTTAAAAGTATTTGCGGTATCATACGTCCAATAAAAGGAGAGATCCTTATCAAAGGAGAAAAAGCAGATCCCCAAAAACATACTTTCGGCTATATTCCACAGCATTACGGATTATTAGATTGGCTCAAGGTGAAAGATAATCTTTCCTTAGGTTATAAAATCCGTAAAACGAAAGCTTCACATGAAGAACGGATTATCGAACAACTGGAAATCGGAAATCTGCTGAACAGATATCCCA
This sequence comes from Bacteroidales bacterium, assembly GCA_031553435.1. Lineage (GTDB taxonomy): Bacteria > Bacteroidota > Bacteroidia > Bacteroidales > Azobacteroidaceae > JAVBLQ01. Next base: position 26,116 of record JAVBLQ010000013.1, read on the forward strand.
CGGAATTAAGCGGAGGACAAAAACAACGGGTAGCTCTGGCAAGGTCCTGGATGCTTCAACCTGATTTGTTACTGATGGATGAACCATTCTCTTCGTTAGATAATTTTACGGCGGAGAAATCTTATGATTTATTTATCAAATTGTGGAAAGAACACCGGACTACCACATTATTCGTTACACATAACGTAAAAGAAGCCGTCCGGATGGGAAAATTCATCATTTTGCTTTCCGAACAACCGGCAAAAGTCGTGAAAATCATCGAAAACCCATTATTCAATCCCGGAAGTTCCAGAACAGCTGATGACTTTTTTCACTTTGAACAGGAAGTGAATAAACAGATTTTTTTCATTAGAGCAAAAAAACAATGAGTAAACGTATCCAGGCATTCATATATGGTTTTGCAGCGCTCCATCTGGTTTGGTTGATTGCTGCGGTTTGCCTGAATTCAAGAGTGTTGGTCAATCCTATTATCGTTTACAAAAATTTAGGAGAGATTCTGCATTCGGGAATGGCCCAACATATACTGGCCAGTACGATAAGAATCATCGAAGGTGTTTGTATTTCTCTGATATCAGGCATTTTCATTGGTCTGCTTCTGGCAAATAGTAAAAGAATCAACAAGATATGCAGTCCATTGCTATATTTCACTTATCCCATACCCAAACTGGCTCTACTTCCCGTCGTTATGCTGTTGTTGGGAATTGGTGAAGTGGCTAAAATAACAATGATTGTTCTGATCATTGTATTCCAGATTATCATTGCAACAAGAGATGCAGTCTTCAATATCTCCAAAGAAGATTTTCATGTACTAACTTCTTTAGGCGCAAAAAAAAGGGAATTTTTGAGGTGGATCATTTTCCCCGCCATATTGCCGGAAGTTTTAACTTCCTTACGCATAGCCATAGGAACAGCCATCTCCGTTTTATTTTTTACCGAGACTTTCGGAACAGACAAAGGCATGGGTTTCTTTATTGTCGATTCATGGATGCGCCTGTCATACACCGGAATGTATGCCGGAATCCTGATCCTGTCAATAATGGGGTTCATTTTCTTTCTCTTGATAGATATACTGGAAGAATACATTTGTTCATGGAAAAAAACTAAACTATAAGTGAATGGTGAATAGTGAAGGTCGTGTCGCTCCTTGTGAACCGCAGGTTGTAAGCACTATTCACGGTGAGCAAAGCGAACCTCATCATTCACTTTCATATAAATCTTTAAACTCAATTTTATTAATTACTCTTATGAAAAGATTAGTATTGTCACTTATGTGCATGTTCTCTATCTCCGCCGTATTTTCCCAATCAGCAGAAGAAGTTCTTAAATTATTGGTTGACAAGGATATGATTTCCCAATCAGATGCTGATGAATTGAAAAAAGAAAGCGAATCTAAAAAACAACCGGCTGCCCAATTACTGAATTTCGTAAAAAACAGTGAAATTTTCAACCTCTCGGGATATGGACAAGTTATCTATTCAGTATCCGACAATGCTTTGGGCAATGCTTATACCAACGGACAAAATAACAACATGAAAGTTGCCCGCGCCTTCCTTTTAGCCAATGGAAAATTCAAAAAAGTATTCGGCTATCAGGTTTTGTTCGACTTTTCCAAGGCTACAATGCACGAATATTATGGGGAATACACCCCGATAACAAGTATCGGCGTACGTTTCGGACAATATAAAGTACCTTTCACTATTGAAGGACCAACTTCTCCGGCACGTTGGGAAACAATCTATTCTACCCGTTCTGTAGAGCAACTGGCAGGTGAAAGCGCCGGACGTGACATGGGATTGCAGGTTTCCGGAAAATTACTTCCCATTCAGGATTTTCATTTTGTACAATATTGGGCTGGATTTTTCAACGGAACCGGAATGAATACTCCTGATAACAATAACCATAAAGATTTTGCAGGAACCCTGCTTTTTCAACCCATCAAAGGACTGAGAGCCGGTGGATCTATCTATTCGGGAAAACGACTGATCGAAAATGTGAATCATACCCGTGACCGCTGGTCGGCCGGCGCTGAATACGACAGTCACTATGTTTACCTCCGTTCCGAATACATCTGGGGAAATGATGCGGGATTAAAAAGAGAAGGATGCTATGGCACAGCCATGTATAAAATAGTCCCGACCAAGTGGGAAGTCGTTGCCAAATATGATTACTACAATGCCGATAAAAACATTGATAACTCTGAGATCAATGAATTTACCGGAGGTGTCAATTACTATTTCTGGCCCTTGTCCAGAATACAACTAAACTACATTCATACTGACAATAAGGTTACTAACCAAATTTATAATACAGTAGCCATGCAATTTCAGGTATTTTTCTGACACACATCAAGAATAGCCTTAAAACACCTATAATCAACAACATAAAAAGGGACGGATCTTTTATGGAAAAGGCCAGTCCCTTTTTTTATACGATAAGAAATAAAAAATATTTACCTTTGCAGTACTATGAGTGAAGAATTAAAAACCAATTCGTAATTCTATGATCCCAATGGTTGACCTAAAAGGCCAATACAACCGCATCAAAAGCGAAATAGATACAGCCATACAAGAAGTTATTGAGAATGCATCATTCATTAATGGGCCTCAGGTCAAAACATTTGCCAAAAATCTTGCCGATTATACAGGAGCTAAATATGTAATTCCCTGTGCCAACGGTACCGATGCACTGCAAATAGCATTGATGGCTCTTGAGCTGAAACCAGGAGATGAGATTATCGTCCCGGCCTTTACTTATGTGGCAAGCGCAGAAGTTATTGCATTATTGGGGCTTATTCCTGTTATGGTAGATGTAGACTACCATTCATTCAATATAACACTTGCCAATATTGAAAAAGGTCTTTCTGCACGGACAAAAGCTATTATTCCGGTTCACTTGTTCGGACAAAGTTGTGACATGGAACCCATCATGGATTTTGCAAACAAACACCATCTTTATGTTATAGAAGATAATGCACAAGCAATCGGAGCCAAATATACATTCCCGGACAAGACACTCAAACAAACAGGTACGACCGGACACATTGGTTGTACTTCATTTTTTCCATCCAAAAACTTAGGGTGCTATGGAGATGGTGGAGCTTTAATGACCGACAACAGCCAATTGGCTGAACGTATCGGTATGATTGCCAATCATGGACAACGAATAAAATACCATCATCAGGTGATTGGTTGCAACTCGCGTCTGGATACTATTCAAGCCGCTATCCTGAATGTAAAACTAAAATATCTGGACGATTATTGCCGGGCTCGTTACAAAGCAGCTGAATATTACACAAAACATCTTCAAGACATCAGGGACATTATTCTTCCTGCTGAAATGCCTTTTTCTACCCACGTATATCATCAATATACGTTGAAAGTAGCCGACGGAAAACGTGATCAATTGAAACAATTCCTCGCAGATGCAGGTATTCCGGGTATGATTTATTATCCTTTGCCATTGAATCGGCAGGAAGCATTCATGGATATCGCCCGTATAGCAGAACCATTGACAACATCAACAACATTAGCAAGTTCCGTTCTGTCTCTTCCTATTGATACGGAAATTACTACGGAACAACAAGATATTGTTATCAAACGCATTCATGAGTTTTTTCATTCATAACCTATTAATTCTATGAAAGATTATTTCGCACACGAAACTGCTGTTATCGACAAAGATTGTTCTATCGGTCAAGGCACTAAAATATGGCATTTTTCTCATATCATGTCCGGATGTACCATCGGAATGCATTGCAACATAGGGCAGAATGTAGTAATATCTCCGGAAGTCGTGCTGGGAAATAATGTAAAAATACAAAACAACGTTTCGGTTTATACCGGCGTAACTTGCGATGATGATGTCTTTCTGGGACCTTCATGTGTATTTACAAACATCATCAACCCGAGAAGCGCAATTAATCGCAAGTCCGGATATGCCAAGACCCATGTTGGGAAAGGGGCCACCATAGGAGCCAATGCAACCATAGTCTGCGGACATAACATCGGTGAATATGCTTTGATCGGAGCCGGAGCGGTAGTCACTAAAGATGTTCCTCCATATGCTCTGGTTATAGGTAACCCGGCACGACAAACCGGCTGGGTAAGTGAATACGGACATAAATTGACATTCAATAAAGAAAATATTGCAACCTGCCCTGAAAGCAGGCAGCAATATAAACTCTCTGATGGCAACGTGATTAAATTATAGATTTGAAAATTCAAGCAGTCTCTCTAGCCTTTCAACAAATCCTGAATCTTAATGATTTGTCCGGTTTCAATACTTTTGCGGGCAGCAACTCCGGTCAGGATAGCTAAAGCCCCATCCATGGAAGTGGCGCTTTGTTTGTATTTATCTTCAGCATCGGGATAGCGGAATATTTTATCTTTTAATCTGACATCTCCTCCCCCATGCCCTTCGGCTTGTGCAATCCTGAATGTTTCCATTTCCCCGAAATTAGGATAGAGGTTTAATACGTCGAAACCTTTGTCAACATCATCAGCCATAGCGTCTTCTTTGATCCAGGTTTCCAAACGACCTTTCGTTCCATTGAAGGCAATTCGGTAACCTTCATAGGGAGAATAAGCTGTAAGAGAATAAGAAACTTGTACGCCATTTGTGTATCTGATTGTTGCAGCCATTTTATCATATATATTAATGTCTTCTTTGAATACACAGCCATCACGATGATAGCCGTCGTATTGTTCATTTTTACAATAAAGATTGAATAAGCGTTCGTTTTTCGTTATATCAAAAAAGTAGTTGCAGTCACTTTTATGCTCACAAACTCTACAAGTTGTTGACCGGATCGTTCCGTTTTTTCCATAAAAATCAAGGGATCCCAAAGCAAATACAGTTTCCGGCTCCGCATTGATCCACCAATTCAACAAATCAAAATGATGGCTGGATTTGTGAACCAACAACGTGCCTCCTTTTTCTCTTAATCTGTGCCAACGACGGAAGTAATCGGCTCCGTGCCTGTTATTCAGATACCAATGAAAATCAACGGAAGTTACCTCGCCGATCCTGCCGTCGCGAAGCAATTCATAGATTTTCTGACGATGGGGAGAATACCTGTAATTGAAAGTAACGATTATCTTTTTACCTGTTCTTTTTTCTGCATCCAGAATCGCTCTGCATTTCACTTCATCGGTAGTCATGGGTTTTTCCGTAAGAATATTGGCTCCCATCTCCATTCCTTTGATAATAAATTCGTCGTGAGTTGCATCAACAGTAGTTACAATCAACATATCCGGTTTAGTTTCTTTCATCATTTTATCGAAATCAGTGTATAGTTTACATTCGGGTCCTACACCGATTTCTTTTTTAGCCGAATATTCTAATCGTCCCGGATTAATATCGCATAAGCCGACAAATTCAACGATATCGGCATAGTCTTTCAGAACTGCCTTTCCCCACATGCCGGAGCCACGGTGTCCGGTTCCCACCATTGCAAGTCGAAGTTTCTTGTTGTTTTTAACAGCATTCTGAGCTAAAGTCTCCAAAGGATTCATTACCATAGCAGAAGCTACACTTATCCCTGCATTTTTCAAAAAAGTTCTTCTGTTCATTATTTAGAGATTTAAGATGTTATTTCATATTGATTTCCACACAAGGAATCATTTTTACGATATCACAAACAGCCAGATTTATAGCACATATTTATTGTACTCATCTTATTTTTTACAAATATATTATTAAATTTGTAGTTGCTGTCAAATTCCCTGAAAGTATTTTTTAGTTTTTGAATGTAAACAATATGAAGTTTTACGTTTTAAATTAACCGTAACAGGTTTAGATAGATAAGACGCAAATCCGGCTTCGATGGAAACCTTATTACATTATTGATAATCAAATTTTTACGAAATCTAAACTTCGTATAAATCTGCCTGACCAGCGTTATCTGTGTTCTATAATGGACTTTCAAGAGAGACTTATTTTTTCAACAAAACCTTCTTCTTCGAAAATAATTGCATTTGATTACACAAGATTTATCTACCTTTGAACGTTTAATAAGAAATTTGTTTAATGAAAAACTTTAAATTTCTTTTCATAATTACAGCCTGTATTATAGCCATCGGCTCTGTTTGGGTGACTAACATCCTGGTCAACAACCTGGCAAAAGAAGAACGGAAAAAGATGGAAATGTGGGCGGAATCTGTAAAGTTAATGGCTTCACAAACAACAAACAATGACATCAGTCAGGAAGCTTTTAATGCATACGACAAACTGATTCTCCAATTTATAGAAGGAAATACAACTATACCTCTGATACTTGCCGACCAAGACGGAATCGTACTTCTTCACAAAAACATAAAAGTACCAGAACATGAAAATGACATCTTTTTTCAAAAAAAAATAAAATCATTTAAAGCCAAAAACGAACCTATCATCTTAAATTTCGACGATCACACCGTTCAATATGTCTATTATGACGATTCAACTGTCTTAAAACGTTTACACATTTTTCCATATGCCCAATTGTTGGTTGTAGCTATCTTCATCGCCATATCGTTTTTTGCATTAAGCAGTTCGAAAAAAGCAGAACAAAACAAAGTTTGGGTAGGTCTGTCAAAAGAAACAGCTCATCAGTTAGGCACTCCGATCTCTTCATTAATGGCATGGATGGAATATTTAAAAACGAAAAATATCGATCCTTCAATGGTTGCCGAAATAGACAAAGATGTCCAGCGACTCAATATGATAGCTGACAGATTTTCAAAAATAGGATCTATCAGCGAGTCGGAAGCTATCGACATAAACATGGCCATTCAGGTAGCATTGGAGTACATGTCCCGAAGAATATCTTCAAAAGTCCGGATAGACTGCCATTATGCAAAATCAGACAAACCATTGCTGGTGACAATCAACGATTCTCTTTTCGGTTGGGTGATAGAAAACCTGATCAAGAATGCTGTAGATGCTATGAACGGACAGGGAAAAATCATGATTCACATCGAAGATAAAGGAAAAACAGTGAAAATAGATGTTTCTGATACCGGAAAAGGAATCTCCAAATCCAAATTCGAAACAATTTTCCACCCCGGATACACCACAAAAAAGAGAGGATGGGGACTCGGCCTATCCCTTGTCAGGCGAATTATTGAATCCGAACGAAACGGTAAAATATATGTCCTTCGTTCTGAATTAAATAAAGGAACAACATTCCGGATAGAATTAAAAAAAGTACAGGAGAAAAAACATCTCAGAAATAATTTTTCCTGAAATTTTATTTATACATTGTTTTTTACTAACTTTGCGAAGTTTTTTAACACTATAAAAATTTGGGGAAATTTGATCCATACAAAATAGACCTGAAAGGTTTAGCTCCAGGAATCCATCAATTTGACTATCTATTGGATAATAAATTCTTTACAGATATCGATGGAACGGAAATACAAAAGGGTAAAGTAAAAATTCATCTGACATTGAATAAAACGACCGTCATGTTCGATTTGAATTTTGAGCTTGAAGGTGTTGCTGTTATTCCATGTGACAGATGTTTGGATGATATGGATTTACCCGTCACAAGCAAAAATCGCCTGATCGTCAAATTCGGTAAAGATTATTCCGAAGAAAGTGACGAGATAGTGATTATACCGGAGGATGAGGGTGTTATTAATCTGGCATGGTTCATGTACGAATTTGCAGCTTTGACAATTCCACTCAAACATATACATGCCCCAGGAAAATGCAACAAAGCGATGTCTTCAAAACTAAAAAAACATTCTGTGAAGAATTCGGATGATGACGATTTTGATATGGATTCAGGAGACGATATTGTTATTACTGATGATAATCAAGAAGAAGACCATACCGATCCACGTTGGAACGCTTTGAAAGGCTTATTTGAAAATGATAACAATTAAAATAATACAAAATGGCACATCCTAAGAGAAGAACAGGTAAAGCAAGAAAAGGTAAAAGAAGAACGCACGATAAAGCAGCCCTCCCGACATTGGCTGTTTGTGCTAACTGTGGTTCATGGCATGTTTACCACACAGTATGCGGAGAGTGCGGCTATTACAGAGGTAAATTAGCAATCGAAAAAGAAGCTGCTGTATAATATGGCTTCGGCTAAAAAATAATACTTCACTTCAAAAATTTAGCCCTAAAAGCCACTTTTAGGGCTGATTTTTTTAAGAATCCCATCAAAAAAAACATATGAATAAAATTACGGCAGCGATAACAGCAATAGGAGGTTACGTTCCAAAATACATTATGACCAACGAAGAACTATCACAAATGGTTGATACTTCGGATGAGTGGATTATGTCACGTATTGGCATTAAAGAAAGGCATATCTTAAAGAAAGAAGAAGGAGTTGGAGTCTCGTACCTGGCTTTGAAAGCAATGGAAGATTTAATGCAAAAGAAAAGTTTCGACCCGATGGAAATCGAAGCTATTGTTTTCGCAACATCCACTCCTGACTATGTAATGCCCAATACAGCCGCTTTAGTAGCCAACAAACTGGGTATGAAAAATGCATTCTGTTTCGATCTGAGTGCTGCATGCAGTGGTTTCATATATGCATTGGAAGTCGGAAGCTCCTTTATTACATCAGGGAAGTATAAAAAAGTATTGATTTTATCCGGAGATGTTCTCTCGGTTATAACCAATTATACAGATAGAAATACTTGTCCTATCTTCGCAGACGGTTGTGGAGCCATCTTGCTTGAGCCATCTTATGAAGAAGTTGGTGTAATTGATTCTATTCTAAAATCAGACGGATCCGGCCTTGCTCATTTATCACAAAAAAGCGGAGGATCGGTTCATCCGGCCTCTGAAGAAACTGTCAGAAACAATGAACACACAATCTGGCAAGACGGAAAAGTTGTTTTCAAACATGCAGTTTCCAATATGTCTGATACTTGTGTTGAACTGATGAAGAAAAACAACCTGACCTACGAAGACATTCAATGGGTAGTGCCTCATCAGGCCAATATGCGTATTATTGATGCTGTGGCCAACAGAATGGGTGTTCCTATTGAAAAAGTGATGGTCAACATCCATAAATACGGAAACACAAGCGCCGGAACAATCCCGCTTTGTTTATGGGATTACGAATCCAAACTGAAAAAAGGTGACAATCTCATTCTCACAGCTTTTGGGGCAGGATTCACCTGGGGAGCAACTTATTTGAAATGGGCATATTAATCCAATTACTTTGCATAAGTCCGGTTTTGTAAATATCGTAGGCAATCCCAATGTGGGAAAATCCACATTGATGAACCTTTTGGTGGGAGAAAAAATCTCCATTATCACATCAAAAGCACAAACAACACGCCATAGAATCATGGGTATTGTGAATACCGATGACATGCAGGTTGTTTACTCAGACACACCCGGAGTGCTACGTCCAAACTATAAATTACAGGAAACCATGTTACAATTTTCGGAATCAGCATTGGGTGACGCTGATGTCTTGTTATATGTAACTGATGTAGTTGAAAAAATTGACAAAAATGATTTTTTCCTGCAAAAAATTCAACATGCAACATGTCCTGTTTTATTATTAATCAATAAAATAGACTTAACTGATCAATCGACACTTGAAAAATTAGTGGAAAACTGGAAAAATATCTTGCCTCAGGCAGAAATAATTCCATTATCCGCTACCAATAAGTTCAATATCGATTATATAAAAAAGAGAATCGAAAATCACATTCCCGAGTCTCCTCCTTATTTTGAAAAAGATGCTTTAACCGACAAACCGGCACGTTTTTTCGTAACAGAAATTATTCGCGAAAAAATACTACTTTATTATCAAAAAGAAATTCCTTATGCTGTAGAAGTCGTAGTCGAGGAATTTAAAGAAGAAGCAGATTTAATCCGTATCCGGGCCTTGATCATTGTAGAAAGAGATGCTCAAAAAGGAATTATCATCGGACATCAGGGACAAGCGTTGAAAAAAGTCGGAATGATGTCCCGTAAAGATATAGAACGATTCTTTGACAAAAAAGTCTTCCTTGAAATCTTTGTCAAAGTAGAAAAAGACTGGAGAAACAGGGATAATTTACTGAGGAACTTCGGATACAAGCTGGATTAGTTATACGTTTTAAGTTATACGTTTTTTCGTGCGTAAACCAAACTTAAAACTTATAACTTAAAACGTAAAACATATAAAACGTAAAACGTAAAAATTATGAACAACATAGTTGCAATTGTCGGCCGGCCTAATGTAGGTAAATCGACTTTATTCAATCGCTTGACACAAAGCCGTCAGGCTATAGTCGACGACGAAGCAGGAACTACCAGAGACCGTCAATACGGGAAAGCAGAGTGGTTGGGGCAGGAATATTCGGTAATCGATACCGGAGGTTGGGTCGTTAATTCAGATGATATTTTTGAAGAAGAAATAAACAAACAAGTCCAGATTGCCCTCGAAGAAGCCGATGTAATCATGTTTGTTGTTGATGTAATGAATGGTCTGACAGACTTGGATATGTTCGTTGCAAATATTCTTCGTCGCACAAAAAAGCCGGTAATACTTGTTGCCAACAAAGCTGACAATTTTAGTCTTCACCATCAATCTGCTGAATTTTATTCTTTAGGTTTAGGTGATCCATATTGCATTTCCGCAATCAGTGGTTCCGGAACCGGAGATTTACTGGATATCGTTGTCTCTAAATTTGTCAAAAAAGACAAAGAAGAATTAGAAGAAGATTTGCCCAAAATAACAATCGTAGGCCGTCCCAATGCAGGAAAATCATCTTTAATCAATGCCTTCCTGGATGAAGAAAGAAATATTGTGACAGACATTGCGGGGACAACCAGAGATTCCATTTATACCAAATACGACAAATTCGGACTGAAATTTTATCTTATAGATACTGCCGGAATCCGTAAAAAAGGGAAAGTTAATGAGGATCTGGAATATTATTCCGTCATACGTTCCATCAGGGCTATCGAAAATTCGGATGTTTGCATTTTGATGATCGATGCTACAAGAGGAATCGAAAGTCAGGACATGAACATTTTTTCTCTTATTCAAAAAAATAAAAAAGGAATCGTTGCGGTAGTCAACAAATGGGATTTGGTTGAAGATAAAAGTACCGTGGTTATCAAAACGTTCGAGAATGCGATTAAAGAAAGATTCGCTCCTTTCAGGGATGTTCCTATCATTTTTTCATCGGCATTGACCAAACAACGGATTTTCAAGATATTGGAAGTAGCCAAAGGTGTTTATGATACCCGCAAGACAAAAATATCTACACACAAACTGAATGAAGTATTATTACCTATCATCCAGAATACTCCTCCTCCCGTAATCAAAGGAAAAGAGGTAAAAATCAAATATATTACACAACTTCCAAATACTCAGATTCCGAGTTTCGTATTCTTCTGTAATCTGCCTCAATGGGTTAAAGAACCGTACAAACGCTTTCTGGAAAATAAAATCAGGGAGAATTGGAATTTGAAGGGAACTCCGATTAATATATTTATGAGGGAGAAATGATTTGAAACTAAGGACTAAGAGAGTGAAGAACTAAAAATTAAATTCTTCACTCTTCTCTCTTAGTTCTTCATTTTATTAAAATTCCGCATTATTCGGTGTCCTTGGGAAAGGAATCACATCTCTGATATTAGCCATTCCGGTTACAAACAGAATCAACCGTTCAAATCCTAAACCAAAACCGGCATGAGGAGCCGTTCCGAACTTACGTGTATCCAGATACCACCAAAGAGTATCTATAGACATATTCAATTCATTGACTCTGTTCATCAACTTTTCATAACTGGCTTCACGCTCAGAACCTCCGATTATTTCACCGATTTTCGGGAAGAGCACATCCATACCACGCACAGTTTTTCCATCATCATTCTGCTTCATGTAGAATGATTTGATTTCTTTCGGATAATCCGTGAGGATAACCGGGCGTTTGAAATGCTTTTCTACCAAATAACGTTCATGTTCTGATTGCAGATCTGCACCCCAATAAACAGGATATTCAAATTTTTCTTTGGATTCTTCCAGGATTTTGACACCTTCGGTATATGTTAAACGAACAAAATCATTGTTCACAACAGAATTCAAACGATCGATCAACTCGTTGTCATACATTTTACAAAGGAATTCCAGATCATCTTTACAATTATCCAAAGCATAACGAATCAGATATTTGATAAAATCTTCCGCTAAATCCATGTTTTCCTTTATTTCGTAAAAAGCAACTTCAGGTTCAATCATCCAGAATTCGGCAAGATGCCTCGGCGTGTTGGAATTTTCGGCACGGAAAGTAGGCCCGAAAGTATAAATGGCACCTAATGCCATTGCACCCAATTCTCCTTCCAACTGTCCGGAAACAGTTAAATTGGTAGAACGTCCAAAGAAGTCTTTTGTATAATCAATTTTTCCGGCTTCATTTCTGGGAAGATTGTTCAGATCCAAAGTTGTTACCTGAAACATTGCTCCCGCTCCTTCGGCATCAGAAGCCGTTACGATCGGAGTATGTAAATAAAAGAAACCATGATCATTGAAATACTTATGAATAGCATAAGCCATATGATGGCGAATACGCAATACTGCACCGAAAGTATTTGTTCTGGGTCTTAAATGAGCTATTTCGCGTAAGAATTCCAGAGAATGGCCTTTCTTTTGCAAAGGATAAGTTGAATCGACAGTGCCATACACTTCTATTTCCGTAGCCTGTATTTCTGCCGATTGTCCTTGTCCCTGTGACTCAACCAAGAGCCCGTTCACATTGATACAGGCTCCTGTTGATATGGTTTTAAGAAATTCTTCTCCGAATTTTTCAACATCTGCAACAATCTGAACATTTTTGATTGTTGAGCCATCGTTTAATTCAATAAAAGTTACTTGTTTATTTCCTCTTCGGGTACGCACCCAACCTTTTACGTTGATCGAAGTCCCAAAGTTTTTATTTTGTAAAATATTAATTATTTTAGTTCTACTAATAAACTCCATAATTTTTCCATTTATTCAAATGCACCCATTCGAAGCATACCTACTTCTTTATCCGTAAGATGGCGCCATTTGCCTCTTGACAAATTCTTTTTTGTTAACCCTGCAAAATAAACTCTGTCCAACTTCGTCACATGATAACCTAATGTTTCAAAAATACGACGAACGATCCGGTTTCTTCCTGAGTGTATTTCGATACCAACCTGAGATTTGTCATCTTCATTGGCATAGCTGATAGCATCGGCATGGATTTCTCCGTCTTCCAGATCAATACCCTGTGCTATTTTCTGCATATCATCCACACTGATCGGTTTATCCAGCCAAACATGATAAATCTTCTTTTTCAGGTATTTAGGATGAGTAAGTTTAGATGCCAGATCTCCATCGTTGGTAAGTAACAATACTCCTGTTGTGTTTCGGTCTAAACGTCCGACCGGAAAAATTCTTTCATGACAGGAATTTTTTACAAGATCCAATACTGTCAATCTTTCCTGCGGATCATCGGAAGTTGTTACACAGTTCTTAGGTTTATTCAAAAGTATGTAAACTTTACTTTCGATTTTAACGGGTTGATCATGAAACATTACTTTATCTCCGAATGTAATTTTTGTTCCAAGTTCTTTAACCACAACATCGTTAACTTTTACAACACCAGCTTGGATATAGTCATCGGCCTCACGACGCGAACAAACTCCTGCATTAGCCAAATATTTATTCAAACGGATCGGTTCATTGGGATCCCTTTGTTCTTCCCTGTATTTGAGTGATTTTAGTACATTCTGTTTTGAATTCGGGTGAATTCTTTTCGGGTTCGGATTTTGATTATTATACATCTTTTTGGGTTGAGATTGATTAAATCCTCCTCCCCCTCTGTTGTTGCTATATCCTTGTCCTCCTCTGTTATTGTTATTATAAGGTCGTTGAGGATTGTTATACGGATGTTGAGTTCCATAGCCTCCACCTCCGGAAGGAGCGCTGGAAGTCTCTCCTACCCTCGGTCTTTTTTTTCTTATTTGTCCACTATCATCTTGGTTTTCAGGTCTATTATATGGCCGTTGAGAATAGCCGGAATTCTGAGAGTTTCCATAGGGTCTTCTTTCATTATTATCATAAGACCTTTGCGGTCTATAAGAATTTTGATTACCATAGGAATTTTGATTACCATAAGAATTCTGATTGCCATAAGAATTTTGATTACCATAGGATGGGCCATTAGAATAAGGGCGTCTAGGTCTTTCATCAGAACGATTACCTGAAAAACGGTTTTCATTATTTCCGTAACCTTCTTGTCTGTTTTGATTGTAAGGTCTTCTACCATTGTTATCACGGTTGTAACCTCTGTCATTGGATCCGTAATTATTGTTCGGTCTCCATGATTCTCTGTCTTTGTCCATTGTTTTGATTAGTTGAATTATAGTTTATTAATCTTTGTTCACCTCACGGTTTATTTTTTAGTTATGAGTTACAAGTTACAAGAACTTGCAAGCAGTAACATTTACAACTCGTAACCTGTAACTTGTAACCCGTAACTTCCAATCATATTCCTGTATAATTATGAGGGGTAATATCCCTCAGTTCTTGTTTAACTTGTTCATTTACATCTAATTTTTCAATAAAAACTTTCAAACTTTCTTCTGTAATTTCCGAATTTGTACGAGTCAATTCTTTTAATGCTTCATAGGGATTTGAATATCCTTCTCTCCGAAGAATTGTTTGTATAGCTTCTGCAACTACAGCCCAGGTATTTTCCAAATCCTTAGTAATAGCCTTCTCATTTAATAACAATTTATCCAGCCCTTTGGATGTGCTTTTTAACGAAATTTGTGTATGTGCAAAAGGAACGCCAATATTTCTCAATACTGTAGAATCTGTCAAATCTCTTTGTAACCTGGAAACCGGAAGTTTAGCAGAAAGATGTTCCAATAATGCATTGGCGATGCCCAAGTTTCCTTCCGAATTTTCAAAATCAATCGGATTTACTTTGTGTGGCATAGCTGATGATCCTACTTCTCCTTTTTTGATTTTTTGTTTAAAATATTCCATGGAAATATATTGCCAAAAATCACGGTTCAAGTCAATTAAGATCGTATTGATTCTCTTCATTGCATCAAATAATGCCGCCAGATTATCATAATTCGATATTTGAGTAGTCCACTCCTCGCGTTGAAGACCGAGCTTATTTTTTACAAATGAATTTCCGAATGTTTTCCAGTCAATCTGAGGATATGCTACTCGATGAGCATTGAAATTTCCAGTTGCTCCGCCAAATTTAGCAGAAAGAGGTATTGATTTCAACAATTTAACCTGTTCTTCCAATCGACTGACAAAGACCATAATTTCTTTTCCCAAACGAGTAGGAGAAGCCGGTTGACCGTGCGTTCTGGCAAGCATTGATATGTCTTTCCATTCAGCGGCATAATCCCTCAATTTATCAATCAATGACTGAAGTTGCGGATAATATTCATTATCTAATGCATCTTTAATGGAAAGCGGTACTGCTGTATTATTAATATCTTGGGATGTTAATCCGAAGTGAATAAATTCTTTGTATTCAGCCAGATTCATTTTATCAAATTTTTCTTTGATAAAATATTCGACAGCTTTTACATCGTGATTTGTTGTGCGCTCTATTTCCTTTATTTGCTCTGCATCTTTCAATGAAAAATTCCTGTAAACATTTCGCAAAACATTATGATCAAACTTTATTCCTTTCAATTGAGGAAGTGGAATTTCAGAAAGAGTGATAAAATATTCGATCTCAACCAACACCCGGTATCTAATAAGGGCATATTCAGAGAAATAATCAGATAATGACTGAACTTTTTCGCCATACCGCCCGTCAACGGGAGAAATAGCTGTTAAATTAGAAAGATACATGTAAAAAATAAATATACTACAAAGTTAGATAATAAAATGGATTTACCATGAAATTCTTAATATTTATTCAATAGTTACTCCCTCCGTACTTTCCTTCATGAATAATATTTTGACAGTTTGCAACATAATCAGAAAATCTTGAAATACGGAATAGTTATTGATATAGATTAAATCGTATCTTAATTTATTTTTTACCGAAGTATTGTATTTGCCTTCTACTTGTGCCAAACCGGTAAGCCCTGCTTTCATTTTCAGACGTTGACGATATTCCGGTATTTCTTTTTCAAATTGATCTGTAAAAAAAGGACGCTCAGGACGAGGACCTACAATGCTCATATCTCCATTAAGAATATTTAAGATCTGAGGAATCTCATCTAAACGAACAGCTCGCAAAAAGCGACCTATACGGGTAATTCTCGGATCATTTTCTCCTGCTAATACGGGGCCGGAAAGTTTTTCCGCATCCGGAACCATTGTTCTAAATTTTAATATCTTAAAAGTTTTACCACCTCGTGTAAGTCTTTCCTGAGCATAAAAAACAGGTCCTCCATCAAGTTTTACCAATATTGTCGTTATAAAAGCTGCGGGAAAAGCCAGAATGAAAGCAATGCCTCCTAACAGTAGATCTATTGTACGCTTTACAAATCTTTCTTCCATTGTAAGTTCCATCTTAGAAATATGGAAAGTGGGGATATCATCCGTTTTTTGCAAAGATGAAGACATAATATTTATATCCTGATATTCAGGCACAAAATAAACTTCGAGCTCTTGTTCTATGGTAGAAAACAGTATCTTTTCTCGTCCATAACTGGAAAGTCCAGATGAAATAAATACCAATTCACATTCATTAAGCCGCTCTACTAATTGCTCATCTTCTTCATCACAAATATATTGTACTTTATAAATATCTTTATATTTATTTTCCAGAATACTAACCAATTTTTCAACCTGGTTACCTACAACCATCACCTTTTTTACTCCATGACTTTTTCGAGCCAAATGCCATAGCAGAACTCTCCAAATGGTCAGGAACACCCAATAGAATAGAGCACTTAACAAAATAACACTTCGAGGAAATGCCAATGCTCCTTCTCTGATAAAGAAACACATAGCCATAATACCCAAAGCCAAGCTGATAGATATCAAAAAAACTGTATAAATCACATCTTGTAATTTGCGCCTTGTGTAATTATACAATCCAAAAGCATACATCAATACCAAATAGAGGAGTGCAATTAACGGGGAAATAATATTAAATGCATCAAAATTACCCTGATAGTCACGTAAAATGTCTCCTAATATTTTAAAACTTAAAATTATGCTTCCATATACAATGAGCAGGTCAATAATTATTGTTAGTGTTCGTTTCATAGGTCTATCCCTTTTAACATTTTAATTACTAATAGTTTTCATAAATATCTATCAAATCTCTTCTTACAGCATCCGGAGTAAAAAATTTCTTTACTCTTTCAGAAGCATTTTCTCCCAATTGTTTCCTGAGTTTAGGGTCCTTCAGTAACATATTGACAGCTTTTGCAAAAGCCTGTATATTTCCATTTTCAACTTCCAATCCGGTTTCTCCATCCGGACAAACCCAATTTACACCAGAATTTTGAATAGTAAAGGTCACTGCCGGCAAACCACAATACATTGCTTCGGCCAATGCAATGCCAAAAGCTTCATTTCTAGTGATTGATGGAAAAGCAAAAATATCTGCAGCATACAAGTAGCATCTTAATTCTTTGTTACTCAGACGACCAGGAAAATGTATTGCAGGAGAAGACATTTTTTTCAATTTTGATGTGAGTGGCCCTTGACCTGCAATGACAATAACTGCATCTTCCGAAATCAAAGCTTCGGCATCAACCAAATATTGAAGCCCTTTATATGGTATATGTCTGCCAAACGTGAAAACAATTTTTTTATCGTTATAATTTTTTCTTATTTTTTCGATATCTTCTTCATCCCCTTTTTGTATTTGTAATTTTCTAATTTCTACTGTATTAGGGATAACTTTCAATTTATATTGCCAACGTGATAAACTCTTTGAACCGAAAACATAAGAAGGACTTGTGATTAGAATATGATCTGCTCTTTTTAACAAATTCTGTTCAATCGGAAAATAAAATTTTGATAACAATTTCTGTGCCACAATGTCAGAATGCCAATGCACAATAAATTTTGTTTTGTGAGGAAGCTGAGAAAGCAGATAAACACTTCCCAAAGGATTAGGTGTATGAAAATGAACTATGTCCGGATCAAATTCTTTTAAAATTTTTTTTAGCTCTCCAAAATAGGCGAACGATAACGGCTGACTAAATAATTTCTTAAAAACTCCGCAACGAATAACTCTAATATTTTCAAAAAAATCATCACACGTCACTTTTTCATCATTGAAGCATATCACCATATGCTGATATTCAGGCATTGATAATATTATACTATGACAAACATCTTCTATACCACCAATGTGAGGAGGGTAAAAGTTAGGGATGTGTAATATTTTTTTCATTATAGACTTTTTCAAATAAATTTATCCAAGAGCTCATTATTTTATCAACTTGATAATCTAATGATGCCTCCTTAGATGCTTTTCCCATAGATTTTCTAAGTTTATCTGATTCTATTAATAAACAAATTTTATCAGACAAGGTTTTTATTTCGCCTGTTTTGATTAGAAAACCATTCTTTTCATTGATAATAATATCCTTCGGGCCACATGGGGCATCAAATGCAATGAGAGGTAGTCCACATGACATAGCTTCTATCAGTACCATCGGAAGAGCATCTAAATAACGAGAAGGGAATATTAACATTGAATGGTTCAAGTATTGAGGGTAAATATCTTTTTCCGGCTCATGAATTTTTACTACAGATTCTAATCTATTTGTTACAATCTGTTGAAGTAAATTTTCTTTTTGATTACCTTCTCCAAAAATATCAAGCTCCCAATCTGGATATTTCTCATGGACTATCATCCACGCTTCAATTAACATATCAAAGCCTTTTTCGTAAACCAAACGACCAACTGCAATGGCTTTTTTTTGGTCACACATAGATACTTTTTCCGGATAATATGATAAAGAATTGGGTATTACTTTAATATTTTTTTCACTTTCCCAAGACATTTTTTCTTCTTCTGTCAACACAATCAAACATGAAAGTTTTTGACATAATTTTTTCATATTCGCAGTCCGAATTTTCGCGACAAAATTAGGAATAAATGCGCTGGAAAGCTTACGAGCCATTAATTGACGAAAATTTCCTGGAAAATGGAGTTCTCCAAGTTTAACACTTCCATCTTTTATATTATTTAGAAATTCTATTTCAAGTCCCAATAACGAAATTGTTATATCAGGTCGAATTTCATTTAATAATTTTGTGAGTCTCTTCCTATATTGTTTAGTCTTACAGTAACGAGAAATACATTTCTCCAAATAAGTTTCTCTTCCGAAATTCACATGGATTCCAATATCTAAGTGATATAAATGAACTTTTTCTGATATTGGAAAATAAACAGGCTGTCCTAATTGTTCTGTAGTTACAATAGAGACATCATACCCCATTTTTTCGGCTAAATAATTGGCTTTGGTAATTGTCACCCGTTCCATTCCTCCCGGATTAAATAGCCCTCCCGGAATTATATATACTATTTTCAATTGATTATTAAGCATTGTAGTCTACAGCAATTATTATTGTTAAATTTTTCTATTTTATAAAAACCTTTTTAAGATAGTAAAATCCCCCCATAAAAAATAATTTTTGAAAAAAACATGAACGAGGTAATTTTTTACACACATAAAACTTATAGAAACAGACTATGGATAATTGATGAATTACTTCCTTTAGCAATACTTTCTGTTTTTTAGATAATTGAGAAAGAAACTCTCTCAATACTTTTTCTGCAGCTTTTTGGTTTTTATTACTCAGTTCGTATGGGAATGAACGATCTGTAAAACAAGTATATACATTCATTTGTTCGGTTTCAAAAAAAATACCATTTTGAGCAAGATATTTTTGATGAACTTGTGTAACAACCTTGATTCGACCTCCTATTTTCTTATCTGCCAATGCAGTTTCACTTCCCTCATGTTTTCTATAATGTAATAAAGTAGATTGAATATTAGCTCCTTTTGTATATTTCAACAATTCTATCCACAATCCATAATCTTCGGCTCTATAATATACATTGGGATATTTTAAATTATTTAGATCCAACACCTCCTTACGAATCATCACAGAAGGATGACAAAATGGAGATTGAAAAAAAGCAAACGCCCTAATACTCAAATCTTCAGATGCAAAATCAACTTGTTGTCTTTTATTTGTATTTTCATAAAAAGCATCTACAGAACTTCCACAAATGCCTATTTCCGGATGAGACTCCATATAATTGAACTGAACCTCAAATCGATTAGGAAAAGCAATATCATCAGCATCCATTCTGGCAATATATTTTCCTTTGCTTATAGACAAACCTTTATTTAAACTTTCAATTAAACCTCTATTCACCTCATTCTTCACATAAACAATACGAAAATCATCATATTTAAGTATAATTTCTTCAGAAGAATCAGAAGATCCATCGTTAATTATGACAAACTCGAAATCCTGGAAAGTTTGATTCAAAATAGAATCTATACATTCTTTCAAATATAAGTCACAATTATAAACAGCCAAAATCACAGATATTTTTACTTCTTTGCCTTCTATTTTCATTTTCTCAGATAAATGTTTA
>JAVBLQ010000074.1:0-30015 GCA_031553435.1 Bacteroidales bacterium
TTAAACAAAGTTTGATAATCTGCGATATGATCTTTTTTTAATTGTTGGTATGTTTTTGCAACAGCATTATTTTTAGCAGATTCCAGTTCTTTTTTCCAATCTTTTTTTGTCAGATAATCAAGACTTGAAGGATCATAATTGGTTCCGGCAATAAGCAAAATGGTTACTTCATTTGCATGATTTACAGAGATACTATTATTCTCAACGGAAACACTTCCTCCATCATTCAGAATTTTCAATGTTGCGGAATGAGACAATAATGTCAGTTTCCCGGAAATGGAAAGCTCATTTCCATTGACAATTGTTTTCTCATTATGAGCTCCTTCCAGTTGAATATCGAAGCTGATTTTTTCTTTTTTATCGGCAGAAAAATGGGCAACAATTATATCATCGGGATAGCTTGCTAAATATTCGCGGGAATAGTTTACTCCTTCCGATTTGTAATTGACACCGGAAATTGCATCTTCGATATTCAGATAGCGGACATAATCTGTAAAAGCTGATTGATTTTTGAATTGGATATAAATATCTCCGAAATTCTGAAATGCGCCTCTTACCGTGGGACTTCCCGTCCACAGTGATTTATCATTGAATTGAATATGTTCTTGTTCCACTCCACCGAAAATCATAGCTCCGATCCGGCCATTGCCGATGGGGAGGGCTGAGGTCATCCAGTTGGAGGCGGGTTGTTTGTACCATAAAACCAGATTGTCTTGAGGAATTTTGACGTCTTTTCCTTTTATTGTAAAAACAAAACATATAAGGAATCCGAAGAGTATTAGTACTAACTTTTTCATACATAAATATTTCTAAATACGAAGACACTAAGAAAGAGGGACAGTTCCCATTTGTAATATCAATTCGCCGCCGTTAATGATTTCAGCATGATCGATATTAGTTTTATTATATGGTTTTCCATTCAAGATTGCATGTTGAATGTATATGTTCCCAGGAAAATTATCCAGGGTTTTAATGCTGAATATTTTTCCATTATCCAATCGGAAAGTGATTTTATCAAACAATGGACTTGTAATTTCATAACGTGTATCTCCCGGACAAACAGGATGAATTCCGGAAGCAGCCAATATGTACCACGCCGACATTTGTCCGACGTCTTCATTTCCGGTTAATCCAACTACACCATTTTTATAGGCATGTTCACAAATATGTCGAGTCCATTTTTGCGTTAGTTGCGGAACACCTAAACGATTAAAAAGAAAAGGGACATGATGTACCGGTTCATTAGCATGATTGTAATAATCGTTCCAGAAATAATCTTCCGGCGTTTTTTCAAAAAAGTGTTCCAAATCAGCAATTACTTTTTCCTTACCGCCCATCAGTTCGACCATTCCATCCACATCATGAGGAACAAACCAACCTTGTTGATACGGATTGGATTCGATACATCCGTACCATTCTTTCAAACGGCCTTGTGCCGGCCAGTCTTCCCATTCTCCATTTTGTTTTTTCGGACGGAACCATCCATGTTCGGGATCGAATATATTTTTGTAACATAGAGCTCGTTCTCTGTACTTTTTTTCATCATCCGGTTTGCCGAGCATTTTTGCCAATTCGGCCACACACCAATCAAAATAGGCATATTCCAATGTTTCGGAAACCGAATAGCCTTTTTCCACCGGAGTATATCCAAGATCGCTATTGCCAATCAATTCCGAGGTTCGAATTACTGCCTGATAAGCTTTTTCAATATCATAATTCCGGATTCCTTTGGCATAAGCATCCGTAATCAGTGAAATAGCAGGATTTCCTATCATACAACCACTGTAAGCATTGAAAAATTCCCACCTTTCGAGATAAGCTTTTCCGCTTTGTCCGGCTAAAGTAACCAGTGAATTAATCTGATCATTTACCAATTGAGGATTAATAATGGTTTGAAGCGGATATTGACTCCTGAAAACATCCCAACCACTGAAAATCGTTCTTTTGGTAAAATTGGCTGATTGAAATATTTGATTATTCGGTCCGGGATAGCGGCCATCCACATCCGAAATATCACGAGGATCGATCATCGTATGATACAAAGCTGTATAAAAAACTGTTTTTTGATCTTCTGTGCCGCCTTGTATTTCGATTTTTTTCAATGCTGTATTCCAGGCTTTTTTAGCTTCTTTGTGTATCTGGTCAAAATTTTTATCTTTCAGTTCTTTATTGAAATTTTTCTTTGCGCCATCCATATCCGTAAAAGAAATGCCAACTTTCAATGTCACTTCTTCATTTTTCCGGGTTGGAAATTCGGTAAAGAAACCGATGTGTTTTCCTTCCAGTTCAGTTTGATTCCGGATAATTTTCGAATTTGCAATATGAGACTGATATTCGAAACTTTGAACTTCATTCAGTTTTCGCACTTGTCCTTCAGGAATATCGGCACTCCAATAAGCATAATTATTAAGCGGTTTACTGAATTGAGCATAGAAATACACTGTATAATCAGGGTGTCCGTCACCATTTCCCCAACCGCCGCCTTCCGGAGTACATTTCATCCAACCGCGAATGGTATTTTTATCTACCCATTCAACATATTGTAAAGTGGAAGTCCCTCCCACCCTTCTTGCCAGATCAATTTGTATGCGTGATTCCTGATTTTCAGGAAATGTAAATCTTAATATTCCGCCATGAGGAGAAGCGGTGGCTTCTGTTTTAATATTGTATCGTATTAAATCTACTGAATAATATCCGGCAGAGGCTGTTTCTGTCTTCTTATCATATTCAGACCTGTAGCCAGCTCTTTGCGGATCATTTTCTTTACCGACTACAATGGTAAGTTTTCCGGTTGTGGGCATTACAAGAAAATTTCCCAGATCGCCATACCACCCTACTCCACTCATTTGTGTAAATGCAAAGCCTTCAATGGTTTTATGTTCGTAGCTATAACCTGAACCATTGTCGCCTCCTGTAATTGTATTCGGGCTGACTTGTGTCATTCCAAACGGAGTAGTAGCTCCGGGAAAGGTTTTCCCTAAACCATGATAAGAGCGATCTACATTGGTTGTGGCTCCTATAAAAGGATTAACGTAAGCGGAAAAATCTTTTTCTTTCGCCCGGAGATTTATATTTAATAAATTCAGAATTAATAAAATACAAAATATTTTCTTCATGGTTTTATTTCAACTCATTTTCAATGGTCTTCCATATTTCGTTAACTCGTTCTACAGTTTTTGCTGAGATTTTTTCGGAAATATTTTTTTTGAATGCGGATTTATATTTTTTTTCAATCAGAATAAACTCTCCGGGATAGGTTGAAACTGTTTTCTTATTATCACCTTCTATATCTTCGGGTTCGAAATAGTTAATATTCCGGATAAAAACGATGCATTGATTTTCTTTGATTTCAAAAATGAGTTTGTATCTCATGTACAATGCGAACATGTTCCATGATGATTTTTCAACTTCCAGGTATTCCATTGCACTACAAACGATCATGTTATTCACCGTATCATTCAGTGTAATAAATCCTTTGTTTTTCAGGAAAGATTCATCTAACCAGTGTAGTAATTTTTTTTGTGTTTCTTCTTTATTCAGATTTGTCTGAATGGTATCTGAGAATACGACTTTCCCATTTTCCACAGGGATATTTTGGGCAATGGATGTTATTGATAATAATGACAATAACGTGATGGCAAGCAATTTTATGTTTTTCATACTTTTAGTTAATATATCCGAAGTACTTTTACATCTTTTCCGGGAATATTTAAGACAGAGTTTATATCAAGCATTTGTCCGCTCCACAATTCTTTGGCACTGTATTTCTGTCCCGTTTTCAATCCCAATCTTTCAATCGGAATCCTGATATTCAGGTCTTCTTCTCCATAGTTGAAAACGACATAATACAAACCGTTATTGTCTGTTCTGACGAATTGATTTTCTGATTTTTCAGCATTTCCTTCTACAGGACGGAAGGATATACCGTTGGCTATTGCATTGATATCCTGATTGGTGAAAAATTTCTTTGCTTTTTCTTTTCCTTCGACCGAACCGCCTTCACTGAAATCATCGCCTGCAATGTAAAGTCCGGTAATAACCGCTGAAGTTACGCGTGCACGGTTTTCTCCCTCGGTAGCTTCCTGGAGAACTACATGATCTGCATCATTGTATTGATAAACATGATCGATCCACCAGCCATAGGAAACAGCATTCATAGTATATTCCGTATCTTTAATCTTATTCCAGGCATCGCAGGCTATGCGTCGTGATTGTGCATATTGGGCGGGGAAAATGGGAGAAATGGATAAATTGATGTACATGTCTCCGAAATATTGACCAAGCAGTTTCATTCCATAATTATATGCCTGCATACCGGTTCGAATTTCGTGGCGATACCATTTATCGCCTTCCATAGCTCCATGTGTCATGAAATCCATTTTTACATATTCAAAACCGCAACGGCGAAATAACTCGGAAGTTTTTTTCATTCGCGCTTCAATAGCAGGATGTGTCGGGTCAATGGCATAAGCACCGTCCAATTCCTGTGGTTTTCCATTGGCATAGATATAAATATCTTTGAATTTATACGTTTCGGCATCGCCAACGGTTGCTTCCGGATTTTTGCCCCAATCGGTAAATGGAGTCCAATAGACTCCGGCAATTTGTCCGTTTTCTTTGCATTTACGGACAAATGCTTTCAGTTGATCTTCAGAAAAACTATTCCAACCGGAATCCAATCCGATATAAACCAAATGATCCGAATTGGCAAATCCGTTGTTTTGCAGATTATTTTTGAAAAAATCAGACACTTCCATTGCTTTGGGGAAAGTGAGTTTGAATTGTAATACTCCCCAACTGTTCCAACCAAAGGGGACAGCCTTATTCCATGCTTTAGGTGGAGCAATCGTCGCATTCGCTTTTCCATATTCATCCATACCTGTACGCCAGTCATTGAATGTGCCGAATAACATTTTTGGAGATTTAACTATTTTTCCTTTAAGTATTCCATGTGACTTGGAATCACGGGTCAGTTGATCGGCAACACCGGCATAACATATGACAGAGGCGGCTCTTTCTGCATTCCCTTTTTTCATTTCGATAGCCGATTTCCAATTATCATGTTCAACGGAACCGAGTACAATTCCTTTCCTGGACGTATTATTGAAAATGGCTGTGACTTCATAACTTGTCAGCTTATCAAAAGTTAAAGGATGAGATTGGTATCTAACCCAGCAATCGTTATCGAAAGGAACGAATAATGCACGGTTATCTGAACTTTCCTGCATTGACGGTATGCCACTCAGATTAACCGGAGCCATATAGTTTACGGCAATCTCTGCAGATTTATCTTCCAAGGTAAACTCGGTAAGAATGTAATCTTTATCCGGATAGACATAAAATAATTGAGTCAATACCGGAAATCTTTTATCTGTGTAAGTGATTGTGATCAGCGAGCCTTTTCCAAATGAATCTGTTATTTTCCGTGTCCGGGTTTCTTGTTTTGCATATTCGGAAGAAAAGATGACTTTTTCATCCAATTTATAGGAGGCGGATAAATTTTCAGATATCAACTCCTTATTTTTTACAACATTAATTCCTTTAGTATTGGAATTATATTTTACTTCCCACTTATTATTAATCGAATAAGCATTGATAAAACAGATAAAGAAAATGAAGGTTAATTTGTAATTCATGATGTATAAATTAAAAGTGAAAAATGAAAAGTGAAAAGTGAAGAGTTTTTATTATATGCAAACCTATTTTTCACTTTTCATTTTTAGTTTTTAGTTTTTAATTTTCAAAGGAGTTTTTCCCATTTTAAATTCCAATGTTCCTCCATTCAGGATGTCTTGGTGGAGAATATACATTTTGTCATATTTTCTACCATTCAATTTGATGGATTGAATATAGATTTCATCCGGAGATTTTTTTTCTGCAATGATAGTAAATATTTTTCCATCCGGCAGGCGGATTTCAGATTTTTCCAACAAAGGAGTTCCTATAGCATAGACTCCGTCGGAAGGGTTCACGGGATAGAATCCCATGGCGCTCAGTACATACCAGGCCGACATTTCTCCGCAATCGTCATTTCCTGCATATCCGGCGGAAGTATTATTGTATAATTGAGTCAGAATTTCGGAAACATATTTTTGTGTTTTCCAGGGTTGCCCTGCATAATTATACAAATAAGCGACATGATGACTTGGTTCGTTTCCGTGCGCATATTGACCGATAAATCCGGAGGCATTACTATTGATTTCAGTTTCTCCCTCATGTTTGATAGTAAAAAACTGATCTAATTTTTCACAAAATGCTTTTTCGCCTCCGGTCAAACGAATTAAATCATCAATATCGTGAGGGACATACCAATAATATTGCCAGGCATTGCCTTCTGTAAAAGGTTGGCCTCCGTTGGCTCCGTATTTGAATGGATCGAATGGTTCTATCCAATTACCTTTATCATCTTTTGACTG
Organism: Bacteroidales bacterium; assembly: GCA_031553435.1. Lineage (GTDB taxonomy): Bacteria > Bacteroidota > Bacteroidia > Bacteroidales > Azobacteroidaceae > JAVBLQ01. The sequence continues at coordinate 6,417 of JAVBLQ010000074.1, forward strand.
AAAAAATTTAGTTGCCGGATTGTGCAGGTTACGATAAAATTGCGAGCGGGCGATAAAGTGTTTGTAGTCACCTTCCTTACCAAGTTTTTTCGCTAACTGTGCCACACACCAATCGTCGAAAGCCATTTCCAGCGTAATGGAAACCGATTGTGTCTGAATATTTTCGGGCATATATCCGTATTTTTCCCAAACATTGAAGGGTGAGTTCTGATGATTAGTTAATGATGAGTTTTTTACAGCTTCATAAGCTTTCTTTTCATCAATGCCCGGAATACCTTTCAAAACGGCATCTACAATAACAGGAATTGCGTGGTTGCCTATCATGCAATAATTATCCTGTCCCCACAATTGCCATATCGGTAAATAGCCGTAAGTTTCGTATTGACGAATCATACTTTTGACAAAATCGGCAGTTCGCTCCGGTTGCAGAATCGTATATAAGGGATGTGCAGCACGATAAGTATCCCACAAAGAAAAAGTAGAATAGTGAACGCCTACGCCTGTCAGGTTTGTATTGGTATTATTGAAATCCGTAGCCATATAGTCGCCATTGACATCAGACATTGTATTGGGTTGAATGAATGTATGATAGAGTGCAGTATAAAATATTTCTTTTTGAAGATCTGTTCCTTCTATTTTAATTTTCCCCAACTCATTTTCCCAGAGCTGATTGGCTTCGGTAGCTGTTTTGTCAAAATCCCAATGGGGAATTTCTTTAGTTAAGTTTTCTTCAGCATTTTTTATTTTTACCGGAGAAAGTGCAAGTTTTACTAATAAAGGTTTTCCATCAGTAATATCAAAATCGAAGCAGGCATTTAATGATGTGCTGTTTTGTAATTTGCTGTTGTGATAGACCGTTCCCCAATCGACCATTACATTCCGGACAATGGGTTTGGAGAATTTGGCATAAAAATACACTTTACGTAGTTTAGCCCAACCTGTGATGATTCGATAACCTTCTATGGTATATTCATCTACAACCCGAATCTGTGAGTTGATGATTTGTGTATTCCAACTGCCTTTTTTACGGGAATGATTCAGATTGACCATTAACCGGCCCGTTTTTCCTTCTGGAAATGTATACCGGTGAAATCCGGCATGTGTGGTTGCTGTCAATTCTGCATTGATATTATTATCCAATAATTTGACCTGATAATATCCGGGGTTGGCAGATTCATCATCATGTGAAAAAGCAGATTTGTAACGATTGGGGTCACTTGAATTTACTTCCGTACTTTCAGATACAGGCATCAACAGAATATCAAAAAAATCGGCTAATCCCGTACCACTTAAACGCGTATGGCTGAATCCAAGTATTGCTTTATCATTGTAGTTATAGCCTGCATTAAAATCCCAATCGACTTCTGTTCGTGTATCGGGACTTAATTGTATCATACCAAAAGGAACGGTTGCTCCCGGATAGTTATTGCCGGATAAACTTGAATTCATAGGACCTGTTCCGATAAATGGATTAACATGATCGGTACAATTTTTCTTCGGCTGTTGTGCAAAAGCGCAAAAGGGAAGAAGGAGGAGGAACAGGATTGTTTTTTGCATTATGATGTTTTTTATTTGGCGAAAGGCAAAAGGCAAAGGGCTAATGAAATCGTGAGTAAATAATCTTTTACCCTTCGCCTTTGGCCTTTCGCCAAAATATTCAAATGATAATTTTCAAAACTGCGTCACTGACTTTTAACAAATAAATGCCGTGAACTACAACGGGTATTAGTTGATTGGTAATACCTCGCATTATTTTTTGTCCATTGATATTGATCACATCAACAGATTCCTGTTTGTCACTTTTCACTAAAATGCCACCATCGAGTTTTTGTATAGAGCGGAAAGCCATTACCGGATTATGGATTCCGGTAAAACTATTTGTATAGGTAGTAAATGGACTTCCTGCAAATGCCTGATCTAAAGCTTGTACTCCAACAGTATAATTGCCTGTATTGGGTAAGCTCATCGTGTATTCTTTTATTGTGGAAGAAAGTGATGTTTGAAGGTCTGTCCCCACTTTCAGTTTCCCGGTATTGATATCGGCAGGGATCATCATCCAGATTTTACCGATATCATTATTTTTTACATAAATATTATAGCGCAAGGCTTGTTTGGGAGTAATGTCGTCTGAAGATTCTCCCCAGGTAATGGTTATTTGATTGTTTTGATAAGTGACATTGACAAACTCCGGAGCTGTGGGAGGTTGGTTATTGGGTTGTCCGGCTTCCTGCGGATGGTTTTCGTAAATACGAACAGGGGAAGAGTACATATCGCCGGCATCAGAGCCCTTTTCGCCGGCAAGGATTAAGTCCATGTTTCCGTCGCCATTAATATCTCCCATATTAACTCCCCCATTATTAACAGGGAAAAGTGGCTTGGTGACGTCTGATATAAATTTTTTATTTTCATTCTGATAATAAACACGAGTCAGATCTTTTGATCCATCATAACCATTCATAATCATATCCACACGTCCATCGTTATTAAAATCGGCAGCAAGTATAGTCGTTTTATTGATGGGAGCAATTCCGGTTTGATCAGAAGATGCAAATGTAAAATCCGGAGCTTTTGTCTCCGGATTGATTGTGTTGTAATAAACATCAGTGTATCTTGCCCAATTATCGCCATGACCGGTAACTACAATATCCAATGTGCCATCGCCATTCAAGTCTGACAAAATTGACTGGCCTTGCCAGGCTCCGGAAATGTTATTGGGTGTAATATTCCGGAAAGTTCCATCCTGATTGTTTTTGTGCAAGGCGATCCCTCGGGCAACAGTCGACCATCCATTGTGGAGAATGTCTAACCATCCGTCGTTATCAATATCGCCAAACATTACGGAGCCGTTTGTTGCAGGATTCGAAATTGCATTTTGCTGTATTACAAATTTGCCGGTTCCCTCGTTGTTTTTATATAAATCGACACACTTTTTATTTGCGTCATCGAGATACATGATTACTACATCATTGTAACCATCATGATCATAATCGCCAACAGAAATTGTATTGAAATACATCTCATCGCAAAACTGACGGAATCCGGTATTATACACTTCTTTAAACAAATAATTACCATCGGCTCCTAAATTCCGGTAGAGTTTGACATATTTCTGAGCTTCCGGAAATCTCCAGTTTCCACCTCTTCCTGCAATTAATAAATCCAGATTCCCATCATTGTCAAAATCGAAAAATACGGAATTTGTCCATACTGACTGTTGAATATTTGTGTCATATTCCTGTACTAAAGAAAAAGTACCATCGCCGTTATTTTTGACCAAAGCAGCCATTTCATTCCACATATGCCAATCGGCTGGGATAGGATTTGCAGTTTGTTCAGGCACATACTTTCCCGGTCCATCATAATCATATTTGAACCAGTTGAAATCAGCTCTTCCTGCCTCTGCCAGTGTATTGTATGAATAAACACCAACACGTGCGCCTTTCCAATCGCTTTCTCCTTGTTTGAAAGGTTCTTTGCAGGCAACGTAGTTTATTCCATCCAGACTATAATAAAACTGATTCTGATTGGTATATGTATTCAATACAATTTTGAATGATACTGTATTTTCAGTTATTTCTTTGATTTGGGAAGCGGTTCCTTGTGATTCGTAGTAAATATAATTTTTGCCATTTTTCTTTTCAACTCCAATGGCGTTGTATTGATTGCCAACGCAATGCAAACCGGCTCGCTGACCGTTTTCCATATTTGAGCAGTCAAGTTCACAGGAAGCTTCTCCATAAAATCCCATCATCTTTTGTGTGAACATATTGCGTGAATCCCTCAATTTCAAAGCTTTCAATGCTTCTATTGTTAAATATCCGGAACGTTTTGTCAACGACCATTTTTCGCTTGCCGGATTATGGTTGAATTGCCATTGAGGAGATAATGTTGAAGCTGAAAAATCATCGCTGGTTTGAGGTCCGGAAACAGCAATTATTTTTCCTGTATTCGGCTTTTGATATATCGTTACAGGCTCTCCTATTCCATTTCCATCGTAATCAACACCAATGACAGGAAAACCATCTTTCCATGTTACAGGTTGTAAATGAACAACTCGTCCCAATGTGCTGGTCGATTGAAAATGATAGAACCACCATTCTCCTTCGGGAGTATCAACCAAAGCGCCTTGATGCGGGCCATTGATTTTGGTTGAGCCTTTTTCCAATACAGTTTTCTTTTCATATGGGCCATAGATGCTTTGAGAGCGCATTACGGTTTGCCATCCGGTAGAAACGCCTCCTTCCGGAATACTGATGTAGTAGTATCCGTCTTTTTTGAATAATTTAGTTCCTTCGGCAGTCGGGCCTTCGTAAACTTTAACACCGTCGTCTAACAATTGAGTACCATCGGCCGACATTTTATGAATGATGATGGGGCCTCCGCCTAATTGGCTTCTTCCAAGATACGTATCACCATTGTCATCCCAAAGAGGACATGGATCTTCCCATCCGCTGATATTTTTCACATGAACCAATGGCAACCATGGACCGGCAGGATTTGTGGCATTCGACATGAAAAGTCCTTCTTCGGGAGAACAGAAATACACCCAGAATTTATCATCATGATAACGGATAGTTGGTGCCCAGGAACCGTTTCCGTAACGTTCCATTTTATCATATTTTGGAAAATCCAGACGGGAATAAATCTGACTGATGATTTTCCAATTCACCATATCTTCCGATTCAAGGACTTGCATTCCTATGAAATGAAAATCGGAAGCGACCATATAATACTTTTCTCCGACACGGATCACATCAGGATCAGAATAATCAGCATTCAGTATAGGATTGGCAAAAGTACCATTGCCCAAATCACCCCAACGGTTATCCAACGGCTCTTTCAAATACCAACCGGTTGAACCACCGAGGTCTTGTCCACCATAAAACAGACCCATGTAACCACTATTTGTAAAATCGGCCACCACCGGACGCGCACGGTGGGAACCCGGAAATAAATCCTGTACTTTTTCATTCTGACTTCCCAAACGATGGAAAGAAGTCGATTGCTGGGCCGACAGGTTTGCTATAACAATAAGTAATAAAGAAAACAGAAGGGTTCTCATTTGAATTATTTTTATTCAATGTTATTATTACAATAAGCTGACTAATTTGAATATTGTTTACTACTTAACATACCAATTGTTCATGTTCATCAATTTAGCTTTCATGGCTGCAGAATTTGCATATTTGCGTGATACTTTATCTGCCATGAATTCCGGATGATTGGGTCTGTGACGTGAAACACGCAACAAATCGAAGAAACGATTTCCTTCGAAAGCTGTTTCGGCAGCCATTTCATCCACAATACGCAATTCGACCCAGTTGATAGAATCCTGGCGAGCAGCAGCTAAATCACCGGGATCTTGAGATGGGACTTTGATGGGGTTGCCTTCATCATCAGTACTGTCTATGTAGCGGGTGTAGTTGGGGATGACAAAGAATTTTGTATCTTCCGGAATTCCATTTCCCCTTCCCCGGGAAGCGGTTCCTATATTTGAATTAAATCTTGAATCATTAAAATTGACATATGACTCTCCTGTGGCAACTTCAGAAGGATTGACCATATTTTTAGGGGTACTGTTTACAACATTATTTAGAACGTCTTTTTTCAATCCATATTTCAACACTGCAAATGCTAATGATGGTTTTCCTGCACGATTAACGGCTTCTGCATAGCGCAGGTATAAATGAGGTTGACGAAATACAGGCATATTAATCATATAATATAAGCCTTTCAACAACTTATTATCCGGATCCGAGCCTGTAGCAAAATATTCAGAGGTATTCAGAAATTTATATATTAACGGATATGGTAATTGATTTCCATACGCCAAGCCTCCATAATAAGCATCACCTATCTGTGAATTCGATTTACTGAATTTAATAACTCCACGCAAGTCGCCTTCGGCATAAACCATTGTACTTCCGGAAGGCAAATAAAAATACGAAGCCATGGCCATCGAATCAATAAAATTCTGAGCAGGCAACAAAGCAGGTTTGTCGGAAAAAGACAAACCAACCATATCGCTATGGTATCCTCCAGGCGAGTTTTGATAATATATTCTGGCAATTCCTTCGTTCTTATATGAACCTGTATGAGATGCATTTACAGCCACATATGGTTCTTTATAACTATCGGAGAGCCACTGACTGGCATAACCTGAAATAACAGTTAACTGCTGATTTGTTTCCGCCATCATATAATCATGATACATGGTTGCCGCCTTCGCATAATTATTTTGATACAGATACAAGTCTCCCAACAACAATCGAACCGGAATGAACGTGTTCTGAGCCTGTTGGCTTGTTGGCTGAGGCACAGCTGCATAAGGGGTCAGGTCGTTAATCAACTGATCGACAAGTGCATCCAATTGAACAACAGGATATTGTGCCAAAGATGCATCCAGATCCAGGATAGGATTTTCAAGATAAATGGCATCTCCATAATTCAGAGCCAACTGTAAATATGTCCATGCCCGAACAGATTTAATGGTTGCGTAAGCCGGCATCATCACTTTTTCATTTCTTATAATTAATGATGTATCCATCCGTTGAATGGCATAATTACAATTATTAATGACATTGTAATAATCACGTTTATCCAGATAAGCGTCATTTGCATCCAATACATTAAAATTATTGATTTCTTTCAGCGAAAGAAGAGCAAACTCTGATGTGGTCATCAGATCTCCTCTGAGTTCTCCCATGAGAACATATTTATCGCCTAATTTTTGAAGTTCTGCAAGAATTCCTCCAACGATGTAAAAGGCATCATCGGGACTTTTTATTTCATTTTCATTATCGAAAATGACATGGTCGGAATCTGTTTCCATCATATCGGAACAGGCTGTTACGGAAAAGAATAACGCTGTGACGAATAATGCGGAAGCTATCTGTTTTAGAATATATTTCATAAGTATATGTTTTATTAAAATAGAACAAAGAGCATAGATCTTTTATCTTCAAGTTTACAAATTAATCTTCACTCCCAGGTTAAATGCACGGGTTTGAGGAATAAGCCCTGCATCAACTCCCTGATACAACACGGGATTTCCATAAGAGAATTCGGGATCCGGACCTAAATATTTTGTGAATGTATAAATATTATTTACAGATCCCCATACTAATATTTCCTGAAGGAAAGATAAGTTCAATGGTAATCTATAGGATATTGACAGTGTTTTGAATCGCAAGTAAGAGGCATCTTCTATCCATCGGTCGGAAAAGCGTGAATTTCCCATCGGATCATCATAAGTAGCACGTGGAATTGATGTTATTTGTCCGTTTGTAGTCCAACGGTTCTGCATTGCCGTTGATTGATTATACGGATATGCTCCTTCTTCAAGATTAGCCCGCAACGCATTATAAGCATCATTTCCATAAGAAAATGTGAATAATGTTTCCAATGAAAATCTTTTCCAGGCAAGATTCAAATTAAAATTACCATATAAATCCGGATTGGGATCTCCAATAATTTGTCTGTCTTTTGAATCGATCACATTATCAGGTACAAGATCGTCAAAATACATATCTCCGGCTTCAAATGGGATCAGGAATCCTGCTCCATTGCGAATAAACAAACCTGCATTGGAAGCAGCTTCAGTGGAAGCCAGGACGCCTTTTGTCTTATATCCGTAAAAAACGCCCGCGGGTTGTCCGACTTCGGTAAGAATCTGCGCTCCGGCAACATTTGTTATAAAGGATCCGTTTGCCAGTGATTTGATTTCATTTTTATAATGGCCGGCAGATGCTCCGAAATCCAATTTCCAGTCACGCATATTCAACACGCGTACATTGGTGGATATTTCATATCCAGTATTTTGCAGTTCTCCGTCGTTATCCCAGAAATATTGAAGTCCAGCTACTTCATTCAAACTTTTCCGGGTTAACAGGTCACTTGTTTTAGATGAATATAATTCGGTTCTGACATACCATCTATTGTTAAACATACTGAAATCCAATCCGACTTTAGCCATTGTAGTCGATTCCCATTTTAGTTTATCATTTCCGATATTACTTAATACACGCCCGAAACCTTCAGCCCTGTAATTTACAAAACTGAAATATGACTGGTTTGCGTAATTTGGCAATTTATCATTTCCGGTCATACTATAACCGAGTGTCAATTTAAGGAAATTCACAAATGAAGCATTTTTCATAAATTCTTCAGATGAGATAACCCACCCTCCGGAAACAGAAGGAAAAATGCCCCAGGAGAGTCCACCCATATGTATCGCTCCATCAGCATCATCTCCGAATTTTGATGAAGCATCCATCGCTGCGGTAACATTTAACAAATACCGATTTTTGAACGAATAGTCAGCATTTGCATACCAGGACATTGATTTCCAACTATTGCTCAATCCGTCAATGCCTTTCAAAGCAGCGGGTTCTAACTGAATGATATTGTCGGATCCTGTATTATGTCCTTCTCCATAATGAGCTTTATAAGTGTCTGAGTAAAAGCGATAGCCTCCTGTTGCTTTCAGGTAATTCAGGCTATTACGGAAAATATTCCAATCTGCCCAGATACCGGCAATAATTGATGAATGTTTATCCATTCCATCTTTCACCACATTTCTTGAAACGGCAAAAATTTCACCTGCTTCATTGTATAAGGGAAGCTCTGAGATTCCGTAATCAGGAGTAAATGCTGATTCGTCTAATTTATTCCATGCATAAGAAAACAGGGCTCCAACGGTTACTTTGTCATTTCCAAAGGTATAGGATGGACGAAGCGACGCATTCAAGCCGTATTGTTTGGATTCTCCCAATCCCACACTGGTCAGAGCCAGAGGGTTCCCGATACCTAATTCATCAACATCACTTAAGCGTGTGCTTAAATTTCCATCTTTATTATATTGATATTGATTGTAAAGAGGAGATTTGATTAATGACAGATATACCGGCGCCGAAATATAATTTATTCCGTCATCCCTTAACTTATTAAGAGACTGTGTAAAAGCGATATCAAAAGTCAGCTTAAGTCTGTCAGTCATATTTATATCCGAATTGAAACGGGCATTCATCCGGCTGAATCCGGTATTTTCCACATTTCCATCTGCCTGATTATATCCCATTGAAAATGAATATAGTGCAATTTCGTCACCTCCACGCACACCGATATTATAATTTTGCATCATCGCCCCTGTATTGATCAGATCCAACCAGTTGGTATTATTGTGATTTGCATTATAATATGATTTGGTTTTATCATCATCCAGGAATTTGAATTTATCCACAGCAGTAGAATTTTCAAACATTCCGCTGATAACATCGGAAGCATATAAACGATATGCCTGAGCATCCATCACGGGAGTCATCTTCATTGGAGAACGATAGCCGACAGAGATATCCGCAGAAATTTCCGTTGCCTGCGAATGAGCTCTTTTTGTATTGATCAAGACCACTCCATTGGCTCCTTTGCTGCCATAAATGGAATTTTCGCCTTTCAGAACTGTTATTTTTTCCACATCATTGGGGGATATCAATGATAAAGGATTGGTGTAGAAACCCGAATGAACAGAACCGGTTTCTACTGTTTGCCATACAATCCCATCGACCACATATAATGGTTGGGCTGATGTATTCAACGAGTTTAATCCTCTTACAAAGAGGGCCGATCCGATTCCCGGATTTCCGGAATGCGTGATCGAGCGTACCTGTCCTGTTAAACGGGATGTGATATCTTCGTCTATACTTACAATATTTCGGGATACTTTAGAAACAGAGACGGATCCTTTTGTGGAAAATTCCGTGTTATCATAGAAAGATGGTTGTTCCGTTTCAGATAGCATAATAACAACAACGGTTTCACGTCCTTTCAACGCAACAACTTGAGTTTGATAACCTGGCGCTTCGACGCTAAGTGTTACATCGAGGCGAGGCACTTTAATTTCGAAGGATCCATCTTCGCCTGTCATCGCAGTAACTTTCAGATTAACAGGAGTAATTCTGGCTCCGGGGATTCCGCGCTTATCTGACAAATCAAGGATTTCTCCCTTAATTGTACAGATAAGATTTTCTTCAACGGCTGGAGTCTGTTTTTCTGCCTGTTTTCCCGATTTAGTATCTTGCGCAACAATGTCCAATGCGAAAAATAACCACATGATGATTATTCCACATATACTAATTATATATAAATACTTATTTTTCATCTTGTATTATCTTCTTAGTTTTTACGAATGGATTCAAAAATAATTCTATCAACACGGAATTTTCGCGAGAACTTATTGATATTAAGCTCGGCTTGTGTAACATTCGTCTGGATTGTGAATTTGGTGGTAAACTTATATGAACTGATATCATTTTTTCCTTCATAATAATCTATCATCCAAAGGCGATCATAATAGTTGGAAACCGGAAACTCAAAATTACTAAGTACTTTCATTTTGATTTTTTTGGTACCGCTTGTCACAAAATCGTTTGCAATTATCGGTCTTTCCGTTGTAGCACCATTTGCATTCATATACGATAAATTGAACTTGAGTTTGGTACTGTCTTTAGCATTTCCTTCAATAAGCGCCGGTATAAATTCTACATAAACGTCATATTTCCCTGAAAGGACATCCGGAATTTCAAATGTCACCATTGGTTGGGCTGTTGTATTGGTTGGCTGAATTTCTATGTAGTGAGAGTTACTTACAGGAACAACACTGGCTGATCCAACAGATCTGGTAAAGAGGGCCGTTGTTGTAACATTGATAGTCCTGCCAAATGTATTTTCTCCTTCAACACGTATGAATTTATCCCAGGTTTCAGTATTATTGTAACGAAGGTCATTTGTTTCATATATTAAGCCATTGGATGCTGAGACTTTTGTAGCTCCTGAAAATAAACCGGCCGGATCTCTGATCACACTTTCACCTGTTGAAACAATAGTATCTAATGCAGACGGATTATTCACAAGACCTCTATAAATCAAATCGTTTACAATAGCCAGAGATGTCTGGACTCTTTGCAAAGAATCAACAATTTTAGGATTTTTATTGTATACTTTAAAATAGGGATATATTTTATTATAAGCAGCATCCCACGCCTGATCAGTAGGAACGAGCATTGTAAAAATCGAATCTTCCAGGTTAATGGTTCCCAGTCCGAAATCCGGATCATCAAACAGGCGGTTATAGAATGTTGTCACGGTATCATAAACCGTACGACCGCTATCATCTACATCAATGGGAATACTTAATGCTTCGTTGAACCGCTCTTCTTCAAAAGAAGCCAGAAAAGCCGCAAGTTTTGTTGTATTAGGCATTCCTTTAGCATATTCATACAAATTATAATGATATGGAATCCTGCTTTGAATTGTATGCAATATACCATTTTTGGCCTGAATATCGTGCTGAAGCAGAGTTGCCCCTCCAAAAGCAGCGCCTCCGGTCGAATATGCGTATATTTTATAATTAGCCATTCGTATCAGTTTTCCAGAGGGGATAGCTGTCGAATTACTGAATCTGGCGATATGATTTCCGACAATAAGCCTGGCCTGATCTTTTGTAATTGTAGTCATATTGACATCCGACAATGCATCATCAACAGGCGCCCAAACAGTTAAAGTTTGAGAAGAAGATAATAACGTGTCGTATCCTGCAACTTCTATCAGTTTAGTAAATTTACTCAGGCTTTCATCTTGCTTCATCAACTCATAAAGCGTTTTATCGGGTAATTCACCGGAGCGGTTGTAGTGTTCATCTTGTTCATTCTGACAGGATATAAAAAATCCGGCCAGCAAGACAAATAGTATTAATATTTTATTTTTAATTGTCATAAGTATTTGTTTTAGTTTGTTCATTAATCCACCGTTTCATGATCCAGGTAACTAACCGGTACATATTCGAAATAGTCACAATGAAACTCTCCTGCGTCCTGATGAATATTTTTTGCACGGAAATAATGATAACCATAATCCTGGAATGTAAAGGTTCCGATAATAATTCGCAGGTCTCCGGATCCGTCGCGATTGCTGGCGTTACCCCATCCGGAATTACAAATAGCTTTACCGCCTTTCATGTAACCTTTATTTCTCATCATTTTATCGTTTTCGACTCCGTTATCCAAAGTTTCCGAATCTTTTATCCAACCGATTGAAGGGTCTTTGCCATTGGTTTTAAAATCAATCGGAATACCAATAATATTTCCATCGAAGAAAACCTGGGTAACGCCTCCCCAGTCACGACAACTATATCCAAGTCGAACTTCATAAGTTCCGGGAGGCACCGGAGGCAATCTGAAAGTAAAGTCATACCATCCACGGAAACTCATTTCATCCGCCTGATGATCGTCCCAGCTATTACTTGCCCACAGAATAATATCTGTAGCATCATTGAATTTCAGATATTCTCCACAGAAATTTGGGGCAACCGTAACTTTATCGGCCGCTGTACCCGCCAGTTTCCAACGAATATTATTATTAGTCAACGCCGGAGGAATGGCAAAGGCATCAATACGTAAACGTTTATTCAACACGTCGTTTACCATTACATTTTCATCATAAACCAAAATATTTGTCAGAGAATGAACCAGTCCATTAATTCCATCCAGATTACTTTTTGCCTCGTTTATACCTACATAAATACCATTTTTTTGTGTATTAATTTTATTTCCGGCTTTAATTTCTATTAAACGCATTTTCAGCATGGTTTCATAATATTCATGCAACTGATCTCTGGCATAAGGTGAAGTATTCGGACCCAGATATACTAATGAGTTGGTTGACATTTGCCTGTCAAGTATATGATAGGAAACAAACTTATTCAAAGGGTTTTTGCGACTTGTGTAATCACTCAAATCTTCCGAACCATAGTATTTTTTTGCATAAATCACCAAATCATCGATGTTATTAATTCCTGCATTTTTGAATACTTCATCCGGTTCCGCAAAAACGGTATATCCTAATTTTTTGGTGCGCAATATACCTACATTATAACCACGAACATCTGTGGTAGTAATTCCCGACACATATGGATCTAGATATGAATTGTCTTCCACTCCCATGATAGAGTCTGACAAATGTGTTAATTCCAGCGCTTTAGCGAAAATTTTAAAATCAGCCTGATCAGAAACTACTGAGGCTAATCCTGCTTGCGAAGGATTCACAACTTTACCTACAACATGTACCACTCCATTGTGAACTTCATTGTCTTCACTGATTATTGGAGAGTTTTTATTCACATAGGTTATCTGCCGGCTTCCGTTGCTCCCAAATGAAATAAACAAATAACGGTCATTCATATTGGGTTTCTTCATTGCTCCATTTTCGAAATCTGTTGTCAGAAATTCAACAGATGGATGGTTAACTGTATGATTGTAAACTATTTCCTTTTTTTCTTCTTTGGACAATGATTCGTAAGTGATTCCATTTTCCGTGAAATATGCATTGAAAGCGGAATCTGTAGGGACAAAACAGGTAAAATGTCCATAAAGAGATAGTAATGAATAACTTTCCGAATCTTCAATTAATTGAAAGAATACAGACAAGTTCCGGTTGTTTTTACAAAAAGAAGCAACAGTTTCACCTGTAAATGTATAATAAGCTTCATCTTCGAGTTTATCACTGTCACAGGAAATAAAAATTCCGGACACAATAAACAATATCAGTAAGATTGGATTGAATATTTGTTTCTTTTTCATCGCGGTAATTTTATTTTTTATTAATATCTGATGATTTCTCATAAAAAGGATTCTGTTTCAATTTAGAATTGAACTTCATTTCATTCTCATGAATAGGCATATACAAGGCATCTATACTACTTAGTTTAGTAGCTGCCGTATTTTCATCTATCACTCCGACATACTTGGGCAGCAAGTATTTGCCTACTACATTACCGGCATAATCTTCCCTATTCACACTACGTATCAGATCAAAATAACGTTTTCCTTCAAATAAGAATTCTCTTTGACGCTCTTCCAGAACCAGATTGCGCATATCTTGCTGGGTTGTATATTTTCCGGGATCTAATGTTTCTTCTGCTCCGGGGTTCGACCTGTCATAGGTATATTTTATCATTGTAAATGCTTCTGACAGTTTATTTTGTTCAACCAAAGCTTCAGCCTTCATCAGATAAATATCGGAAAGGCGATAAATAATCCAGTTCGGACTGGAAGTTTGAAACATATAATAGCTTATTGAACCGGCACCGCTTTCATACCGGGTAGTCGTATATTTCCGGATCGGAAGAATTGATCCTTCTTGTGAAAAAGCATCTTTACTACGTAAATCTTCCGGATTAAGTTTGAATAAAGATATTTTATTTATAAAATCATTTGATGAAAGTAGTGTTCTGCTTTGTCCTCGATTAGGGCCTCCATTGTCTGAGGAAGAATACATTTCATAAACTACATAGTTTGGAATATTATAATCCAGGAATTGTAATTCGAAAATACTTTCTCTTGAATTTCCGTTGATAAAAACCTGGGTATTGTAATTTGCCGGATATTTCACCAAGTCCAGTCCATTTAATGCATTTAATATTTTGTTACAATACTCAATACAGCCATCATAATTATTTCTCCACAGATACATGTCTGCAATCAGTGTTTTTACAGCCTTCTGGGTTACACGACCTTTATCGTAAGCTATATCATTATATTCCGAAACCGCCCAGGTTTCGATACCTTTAAGGTCATCTATCAGGAAGTCTATTACCTCTTCCGGTTTTGATTGAGGTATATCAAGTGGTTGGGTATCGTCTATAGTTGGTTCGGTTATCAAAGGAATGTCTCTGAAAGTACGAACCAATGTAAAATAACAAAAGGCTCTGATCCATTTAGCTTCCGCCACATGTGAACGATATTGACCTTCCAGATAATTAGGGTCTTTGGCTTTGACTTCGGGAGCAAAGTGTATGACATTATTACAATAATTGATTACTTTATAAAAATCGCCCCATGAAGTGTATCCGTTCGACATATTTAATGTCAGATTCATAATCTTGGCTAACTCGCCATTATCAGACGTTCTTAAGCCTTGTATCACATTGTCTGAACGAACTTCGCCCCAAACGATCAAGCGTTCCATAAATGCCGGCTCATTCATTGCGCGATAACAGGAACCTACCACGCTAAGCACATCACTCTGATCTTTCCAGTAATCTTCCAGAATGGTTTCGGATTTGGGTCGCAAATCAAACCAATCATTGCATGAGATTAAGCCGGTCATGAAAAGAAGCAATGTTAATTGATATAGATATTTTATTTTTTTCATCGTTTTATGACTTAATAATAGAATTAGAAACCAACTGTTACTCCTAATGTAAAATACTGAGCTCTTGGTGTAGAGTTTTTATCCGTACTGACTCCAAGCAATCCGTCGTTAGGATTCATATTCGGGGATATTTCCGGGTCAACTCCTGTATATTTTGTAAATGTGAGCAAATTATTGAGAGATAAACTCAGATTCAGTTGACTTAATTTCAATGGTTTTAACATTTCCCTATCAAAATCGTATATAAATGTCAGATATTTGAATCTAAGGAATGAACCATCTTCAACGTATCTGTCACTGGCCAGACTGTTGTAAGTCGTGCCTCCAAAGTCATACAACGCACGCGGGATTTCCCTGAGGTCTCCTTCTTTGCGCCAACGCCAATTAACTGCTATTGACTGATTGTTGTTATTATACATTCCCTCCGCTTCCATTCTGGCTCTATTCAATATTTTACCTCCTGAACGGAACACAAAAAATGCATTCATTGTGAAATTTTTATAACGAACAGTGGCTCCAAAACCTCCACTCACTTTGGGGTTACTATTTCCCAAATACACGATATCTAATTCATCGATGGTTCCATCATGGTTGATGTCTTCATAAATGGCGTCTCCTCCTCTGAATCTGTAATTAGGAGTTCCTGTTCCATATCCGAAGTACATGGGTACCGGATTGCCATTGTTATCCAAAATAACATTACCGGAAGGGTCTCTTGCATAAGGACTTGTACCACTAAAATCTGGATCGTACTTATCATATTGATACACGCCTTTGTAACGGAATCCATAAATAGACCCCAAAGCATTTCCTTCCTGAATACGGGACATGTAAGAGTCCGGTCCGTTTCTATAATTAAATTCTTTATTATATGAATTCAGATAAGATTCAGACAAAGAGATTATTTTGTTAACCTGATTAGATAAGTTCAGGTTCACATCGATTGTCCAGTCATTAAATTTAAGCATTTTATTGGTTGAAAGGTAAAGTTCCCATCCGGTATTATCCATTCTACCGGCATTTACATAAGCTAATGAACCGAAGCCCGATGAACTCGGAATACTTTGCCCCGGATACAACAAGTCTTCTGTTTTTCTTTTATAAACATTAAAATTGGCTGTGTATTTAAAATCAAACAAGCTCAAATCAATCCCTGCATTAAAAGATGAAATACGTTCCCACCTCAAATCGGCTAACTGCACAGAAGTCGGTTTTATAGTTGAAAGGTCAATATAACGTCCTCCCTGATCTCCCCATCTGCCATCATACCGGCTGAAATAAAGATAATTATAATTAGGTGGATTACCGGTTACTCCATAACCTGCACGAAATCCCAATTCACTCATCCATGATTTGGTTGATTCCATAAATGTCTCATCAGATGCAATCCATTTTCCAGAAATAGCAGGGAAATTTCCCCAACGGTTATTATTTCCGAAACGGCTGTCGGCATCACGTCTGAATGACATATCCAGGATATATCTTTCCTTAAACGCATAATGAAGACGGGCTAAAAAGGCCATTGTTCTTCTTTGTTCTACCGGATTTTTAAGCGCGATTCTATTACCCGGCACGGTGGGATCCATATTTTCAGATGAGGGGATACCATATGTTTCAAATTCCTGATCTCTTGAATTAACGGTACTAAACTGCCATGATCCGTAAAGAGTCAGGTCATGTTGTTCCGTGAGTTTGGGCGTCCATGTTAAATTCTGATCAGATTGCACGGTTACAGCTTCTGATTCTCTATTGTATGCATTGTTTACCCATCTGTGATTCCAATCATACGATGTCACTTCCCGGGGCAAAAATCTGTAGAGATCCTGGTTTTCAATCTTAAAGGCCACATATCCTTTATATCGAAGAAGAGACTCATTCGGATCCAAGATGTCATATTGCAAACTCAGTGTTGGTTCGATGCTTACCTTTTTCTCATCGTTGGTCGCTAATTTTGCCAAAGCAACCGGATTCAACAAATCTTTTTGAGAAGAGGGTAGCTCTTCATAAAAACTACCTGTTCTCGGGTTTATATCCGGGTATCTTTGAGGGATTGCATAGAAAAATTTAGTGTCATTACCATAGGCATCTTGTTCATAAATAGATACGTTAGGCATTTTCTTATAAGCCATGGTCAACAAGTTTTCCGTATTGTAGGTATCAGACCCGTCTCTGGCATAATTTTTATTATTGTCGATATAGGTAACGGCAAATTCGGAACCAAATTTTATCCTTGTCGACACATAATAGTCCAAACTCATACGCGTAGTATAACGTTTCAATCGTTGTTCAATCACAACACCTGTTTCATCAAAGTATCCCAAAGAAATGCGGAAACGAGCTTTTTCACCTCCTCCTGAAACTGTCAGGTTTTGGTCATTGGTGATACCATATTGAGAAACCGCATCCACCCAGTCAGTATTATTATTGAATTGCTCATAAGCGGAAAATGTGGGGACGTAATTGTATTCCGGCCTGCCATTTACAGCATTTTCATCTTGTCTGGGATTGAAATATGCTTGTTTCATCATCATCGTATAATCATCCCCATTTAACATTTCTATACCTTTGGGTTGCCTTTTTCCTGAAAAACGATATGAATATTGCACCTTGGTAGGTCCCTTGGCTCCTCTTTTCGTTTTAATACTGATAACTCCGTTCGCACCTCTTGACCCCCAGATAGCAGCAGATGAACCATCTTTCAAAACAGTGATCTCTTCAATATCATCCGGGCTGATACTCAATAAATTGGCATATTGTTCCTGATTGGCTGTTGTAAAATCAAAAGTGGTACTCAGGTTATTTTCGAAAGGAACATCATTGACAACGATCAATGGTTGTGAATTGGCATTGATAGAACTTGTACCACGAATCCGGAGCGTTGATCCGGAACCCAGGTTTCCTGAATTTCCAACGATATCCAATCCTGCGATACGTCCTTGCAATGCATCATCAATGGATGCTACGGACAGTCCCTGAAATTCTTTTGTATTGATTTTCTGAACTGCTCCCGAAATTTCACGTTGGGGGATTGCAAATGTTCCATCGCTGTGCATTGCTTTTCCCTTGACAACAACTTCTGTAAGTTCAGTGCTGCTTTCCATGTTTATGTTGAACACTCTTTTGCTTCCGATGGGCAGTGTTACTTTTTTATAACCCACATAACGGACTTGAAGGTTGTTATTCGGGTTCTTGATGTCGAGGGAAAAATTCCCGCTGTAATCTGTAACCGTAGCTGAAATCGTACGGTCATTTTTATCCACTTCAAGAACGTGCGCCCCTATTATTTCGCCATCCATTTCGGAAGAAACATTACCTGTAATAATCAGTTTTTCCTGTCCAAATGAAAGGGTTGGCAAACAAAAAAGAATAATAAGGAAAATATATTTCATATTGCTCATACTTTATATGTTTTATCAATTATTCAAATTTCAATGCTTTATCTATCAAGTGGATAACAGCACGGGAAGAAGAAGTTATATTGTTCGACATCAAATAATCTTTATTATCGACAATATAATCACGAGCCATCAGATTGTATAGTCCGGATGTTTTTACAACCTTAGCAGCAGATCCGCCGTTTTCACCCTGAACTGTCAGATCTGATCCTGTTCCGTTTACAACCAATTTATAAAATTTTCCATGTTCATTGCGGGCCGCAGATTCAAAAAACATATTGGAAATAGGTTTTCCGTCAATGTAAATAGAGTTGTCCATGAAATGGTTTTTCAGGAAATTCAACAAATACAATGTTTTGGCTTTCTTTGAATCGTGATCCAAATCGGCTGCAATTTCGTCCCATGTGTATAAATTAGGATCCTGAGCAAAAGCTTGATTTAATGCAGCTTCCGTAGGAATAAATACTGTATATCTAAAATTACCGAATGAATTAACAACGCTTCCCATTCCAGAGGAGGATGTGGTTTGTTTCAAATCAAAAACCGGAACAACATCTTTATCTCCGGCAGTTTGAAAATAGCTGAATACTACGTCATCGCCTTTCAAAAGATTAAAAAATGCAGTATATTCAGCGTGTTCACCTAATATTGTAAATACAGATTTAACCGGATCCTGCAATATTTTATCGATAAAATATGTTCGCCCGTTATCTGAATCATAACGGCTTTTTTTGCCTGATACAGGATTTATAACAATAGAAGCGTCCGGAATATTTTGTTCAATATCTCCTCCGCCTATCATTTTAACATTTTCACCACCTCCTGCAAATTTAAGGGTTGCTCCTCCTTTTGTCTGAGCATATTGGGTTTTGCCGTCATCAATATATCCGGACATCTGATTGCCTGATTTTTCTCCAACAACAATGTGCATATCGATGATATCTTTCATTCGATTCCGAATCATTCCCTGATCTGTCAATGTTTTTTTGAGTCCGGACTTATTACCAGAAGCATCCACATAGTACACATCTGCATAAACCATATTGTTATCCGGCATATATCTGAATGACCAGATTTCACGAAGAGCCGGGTTTTGGGATATTTCGGCTTTAGCCCATGCCACGGGGTCCCTGTAATTATCAAAAGCTTCATCCACAGGAATAATCAAGTTATACATGTTTTCCATTGAACGTAAATACAAGTAAAACTTCATTGTTAGATCCTGAATACCCCAATTCATGGCCTTTGAATAAACGCTTGACAGTACCGGGCCATACACACATTGATAATCAATAGGAGGATAAACCGCATTCGAAATATATACGGTTCCATTACTACCTATATATGATTTTATTATGTCGCTTTTCGACACATTCATTTTATAACTTGTTTCATCTGTCATAGTGGCCCATGAATGTGGTAATGAAGCCATAAATGATCTTTTCTGATGGTTTTTTATAAACAAAGACAGGATAGAAGTAGGGATATTTTCCCAATTGCCATAAGCTTCTTTTAAATAACGGCCTTTATTGCTATTCAGATAATCATTCATTGCCTGATCTGTAGGAACAAACATCGCTCCCATATCTTGTTGCAATGGTTTGGGAGAATAATCATTATCCGTAGGATCATAATACAATATTCCATATGGTTCTAATGATTTTCCGGAAGGGTATTCTTTAAAAGATTCGGTAAAATATCTTTTTACAAAAACCGAATCTGAAAGATTAATCAGAGGACGAGCCGGAGTTGACCCGTTGTAATAGTTGTGAGCGTCATTGGAAACAGCTTCCTCATAAAGAGGCAAACAGAATTTATCCATCAATTTATTAAATAAAGCGGTCTGTCCATTATCACGAATAATCTGAGCCATATTTTTTGCGGGAAGCATTAAATCTTCCAATACATGGATATATCCGTTTTTACAGAAAATATCTTTCTGTATTATTTTAATACCATTTACATAGATAGCATCTTGTTCATATTGTTTACCGGTGATGATGTAAAAGTCTTCAGGAGTAATGCCTTGTTTGGCCATGTGTAAAGGCGTAAAATGCACCATCGGAGAAGAAGACTCATTATCAACAAGATACAATCCTTTCGATTGAAAGCGTTGCCAATAAGGACTTGCTGCAAACAGTACTTCATCTTTTACATAAGAAATACTGTCGAGGTAAGTATTGGCTGTAATATGACGCAAAGCAAGTCCTTCACCTGAACCGAGAGCTCCGGTACTTGTTACATTCGATAGCATGTTGCTCAGATATGCCATATTCAATACACTGACATTCATAATATAGCGTTTCTGGGCAGGAGTGAGGTTTTCATAAGATCTTACACCGTAGACATTTCCCTGAAAGAATCGTTCAAAAGCATCATCTCTTACCGGGAATAATGTCATACTACCTGTTTTGGAAAGGACTTCTTTATAGTTGAGATCGTCAATTAATCTCAAAAAATACGTAAAATGTCCATCTCCTTGCATGTAATCATAAATGCTGGCTCCCAAAAGCTCTGGTCCGGGCTCCTCATTGTCATAGATGTAATCATCTTTACAAGAAATTACGGCAACCGAGATTAAAAATGCCATAAAGATTGAGACAACAGGAATTTTTCGATTAAATTTAATTCGCATTGTATTAGATATTTAGACAGTTAATATTTATTTTCATAATTTTTCACTTATTTAATTTCAAATCAAACTCAACAGATTCTCCTTTCTTTAGTTTTAGAGATATCAGGTTAATATTTTTTTTATCTACATGTATCTGTTGATTATTTTTCTTTAACTTTAGATAATCCGGCAACTTGATTGTAAATGAATTATCTGCTGTTGCAGTTAATTTTCCTTTTGTTATTATCCCGTTTTTCCACGATAAATCAACAACTCCTCCGCCTTTCACGCATAAGCCTTCGAAATATCCGGAATTCCACTGCGTCGGCAATACGGGAAGAAATTCAATATAGCCTTCGTGGTTTTGAATGAGCATTTCTGCAATACCGGATGCTCCGGCTTCATTGGCATCGAAACTGAAAATATCTTCTTCGGCCATGGCGATTCCTCCGGGGGATACGGTAAACATATTTTCACGCATCAATTTGGTGAATAATGTCTTCAGGCTTTCATAAGCTTTTTCAGAATCTTTCAAGCGGGCATATAGATTCACCATATTGGCTCTACTCCATTCCGTATCTTCCCAACCTTCAGCGTTCAAACGGTTTACGATCGTAACTTCAGCTGCTTTTGCCAAATCGGGTGTGTGTTGTAGGGTAATTTGACTGTATGGATATAAAGCCAATAAATGTGTTGTGTGTCGGTGGTTGGGATGTGCTTCCTGAAAGTCATCGAACCATTCTTGCAAAGCGCCATTTTTTCCTATTTTAAAAGGAGGAAATTTTTCCAGGCTTTTTCTCAGGGAGTTACTGAATTCTTTATCAATATTTAAAATTTCGGCAGATTGAATACAGGCATTGTAGATTTCCGTAATGAACACTTTATCTGAAGTAGGCATCATGGAGAGAGCGATATCTCTGTTGTTAAAAAGAAATGAGTTTTCAGGAGAATTGGACGGGCCTGTCATCAGATATCCGTTATTCGGATTTTCCACCATGTAATCCTGAAAAAACATGGCGCTTTTTTTCAAAATAGGATATGCTTTATTTCTAAGAAATTCAATATCTTGTGTATAAAGATAATGTTCCCATAAATGAGTTGCCATCCAAGCTCCTGCTGTAGGAAACAATCCCCAGGTCACACCTTGACCCGGAGCTGTATATCCCCAAACGTTGGCTACAGTATGAGCAACCCATCCGGGACTACCATACACTCTTTTTGCCGTTTTTTCTCCATGTATGGATAAATCTTCAATATAATTAAAAAGCGGTGCATTACATTCATGTAAATTACCGACATTTGATAACCAGTAATTTTGCTCTGTATTAATATCTAAATGATAATCACAGGTCCAAGGCATGTTGCAAGCAAGATTATCATTCCAAACTCCTTGCAGATTAGCCGGAAGTGGAGATTTTTCTCTTGAGGATGCAATCAATAAATAGCGTCCGTATTGAAAAAATAATGCAAATATCCCTGGATCTTCTTTGCCTTCTTTCAAGCGTATTCTGCGAACATCTGTCGGCAATTGAGAGGCATCTGTTTCTCCAAGAAATAATGTTGTTCTATCATACAATTTTTTATAATCAAGTATATGAAAGCGTTTTAGCTCTTCATACTTTTTTGATGAAACTTGTTGTATTGTTTGATTACACAATTGCTGATATGTTGAGTTATTGAAATCTGTACGAATATCCAGCGTAATGATGGCTTCGTCGGCTTTTAAAACTTTCAAATGATTATTTTCGGATATGATGCTTCCACCTTTCAGAGAAATATGGATGATTCCTTGAAAACTTACTCCTCCGGGGCCTTGTTTTGGGAAATTTACTTTTCCGGAAAATATCAATTCATTTCCAGAAGTTTTAATTTCTGCTTCTCTCAGTAAATCCAAAGAAACTTCAAATGTCAAAGCTGCTTTTTTATCGGCAGAAAATTTCATCATGAACACATCTGCCGGATATGAACAGAAATATTCACGTTTGTATTTCACTTTTCCTGCTTGAAAAGACACTGAAGAAATTGCATTGGAAATATTCAATTCTCTTTGATAAGAAGAGATATTTTTATCCTCATAATTAAATTTAAATTTCAGGTTGCCCATTGGCAAATGAGTTCCAAACGAATGTGGCTGACCAGACAGATATTGTGTTGCTATTTCGTTTCCTTCAATGAGTTTTCCTTCAAAAAATAATTTTCTGATTTCGGCCAATTTTTCTTTACCACAAGGTATTTCCTGATTATCATCAGGTTGTCCCGACCATAATGTAATTTCATTTAAAGCGATGGTTTCAGTTTCGGTTCCTCCATAAATCATAGCGCCCAGGCGACCATTACCGACAGGAAGGGATTCCATCCATTTTTCGGCAGGCTGTTGATACCATAA
>JAVBLQ010000085.1:0-47090 GCA_031553435.1 Bacteroidales bacterium
ATTCTCTTTGTCGGGAACAGCATCATCTAAATAGAGTGTTCTTTTTTCTTTCAGATTTATTGTATGATATTCGAGATCTAATTCTTTGGAGATATAAATAGGTCTGGGCCTGAGAGTCATTGCGGATTGTCCGGCATTGGACAACAACATGTCCAATGAGTTGGTACTGCTTTTAACAGATACTTTTTCACCCGGAGTCACTCCGATGTCAAAAATTATTTCGTCAGAAGTTTCCAGATATAAGGTAATAGGAACACTTCCATTATTCACAATATTAACACATATGGAATCTTTTTTGTTTGGAGACTCAAATATCATGTAATAGGGCATGTTATGGATCAGAAGCATTTCTTTGTTAATAAATCCTGCATATTTACTTGTGTCGATAACTGCAAATTGTTCTTTAAGGTTTTCGTAATATTCTAATGTAATCTCTTTACGCTCAGAGAATGAAGAGTATGTATTATTGTAGGAATTTGAAGAACCGGAATGAGAACAAATGCGAAGAATCCCGATTAGTACGGGGATGATTATAAATATTGATTTCCATCCTCCGGAATCGCTGTCTTGTCTTGAATAGTCTTTGCCAACTTTACTTTTATATATCTTATGATTGTCTTGAATTAGCTCATATAAACTGGGTTCCAAGTTGTAGAAGCGTACCAGTATGCTGCTAATTTCATAACACAGATTTTTATTGGCATGTTGTATTTTAACTGTAAAATTGACCATCGCTCTTGCCAGATCATCTTTCAGTTTATAAAGAGAATCAGGAAGTTCGTTGATAAACAGGTAAGAAGATTGGTCGATCCATCCATCTAATTGTGGAATAATATCATGATAGGTTATATCATTTGAGTTTTTGAGTAGTCGGATGAATTCGGAAATGAATATTCTGATTCCGCTCAGAGCTCTGTCTTCGTCGTCAGGATTATCGATAAATACTAATAAACGGAGCCATCTGCCGGCATCATCGAAGTTGGCCGGATTCAGCAGTTTTCGCATGATCTTATCAAAAGATTCTGCAAAGTATGGGGATATAAAACTGACGAATTGTTTATCATGCTGTAGTTTGACCCATGTATATACGTTGTAAAAGTCAACTGTATTTCTTTCGAGGCATTGCAACAGATAAGGATGTTCCCAAATGAGTTGATGGTATCTTAATCTTTGTTCGAAATCATCTCCTTCCAATTCCAGGAAAATATCGTTTTTGGTATAGTCAAAATTATCAACAGAAACTATTCCATTAGGGGCAATGGCAAATTCGGCAGAGAGAATTTTCTTGATTTTCCCTGCATCCATGGTATTGCAATCGATATCGCAATAGTTGAAGAGGCGGATAATGGATTGGTATTGCATCAACTGATTCCTGTTCCTTTGAAATCTTTGACTTCTTTATTGACAGCTATTTTACTTATTTTCATTACATGATAGAGTTCATTGACTAATCTTCTGAGCTCTATGAAACGTTCGTCTTCGATTGCTTTTTCTGCCTTGTCGAAAATGGATTTGGCCATTTTGTAGTTGCTGAAACTTGATTCGGGATAAGATTTGAAGTAATAATACCTGGATACGACGTGGGTGTTGACATTCCATGAAGCGTCCCAATACAAATCGTCCAATAAATCGATTGCCCGTTTCAAAATGGCCGGGTTTCTGGATCTCAGTATTTGATTTTCGGCATCGACGATTTTACGGAATCTTGCAGTCAATGCTTCTTTTTCTATATCTACGGACGGCAATAATTGTTCCAATATTTCTTTTTCCCTTAAATAGGAGGATTGAAGGCCTTCGAGACGGTCGTTTCCTCCGATCCGGTCGAATTCCTGAGAGATACGGGTGATTGCTTCGGCGATGATATAGCGTTTATCGGTCGAATCGTTTTCCTTAATTTTGAACAGGTCTTTTTCGTAACTTTCCAATTCTTTCAATAGGTTTTGGGTTTGAATGGCCCAAACGGAATCTTCATTGGAGTTAAATTGTTTTAATGTTCTGCGTATTTCAGCTTCCAGATCAGAAAATTGTTCTCTTAATCGAGTGATGTTGATATGTTTTTCCGAAATGGAAAATTTGGTTTTGAATTCCTGATGAGTCATTACCAGGTAGGTTTCAACACTCAGTTCGCGATTATCGGATATGGATATTTGTATTTCGATATCGGAACCTTTGATGAGATCGGAAGTCAATTGTTTTCCCGATATTTCAATACATCCGATAGGGAGGTTTGAAATGGAACGGGCAAAACGGTCGCCTTCCAGGATATTGATGATAATGCTGTCTCCGGATCCTTTTTGAATTGTTTTCGAAATCTCCCGGTACAATGTTTTTTTCAACGGAAGTATGCTGTTTTTTTCGAAAATAACTTCCAAACGGGTGGTGTTATTTTCCTTATCATCCACTTCGATACAGATGTCTTTGGGTAGAGGTTGTCCGGAAGTGCTGTATTGTCCGTGAGTGATCATAAGATTTTGAGTGAGGGATTGTATTTCATTTCCATCCTCATCAAAAATCCTGAAAATAAACAAGTTCGAAACATTGGGTAATAATGGAAGGAATTCCGTAAATTTCAGTTTGAGAGGAACGATTCCGGTATCGAAACCTCCATCATTACGGGTGATCCGGTAAGTATAATTGTCGAAGTTTCCGGCTATTTTTACCAATAAAACTTCTTCTTCCTCTTTGCTCATCTTGCTGTAACTCAAATTCAACTTGATAAGAGTCTCTTTTTCTTCGGAAGGAGAGTTTTTTATTTGTCCCAACAATTCGTCGATGCTATCCTGAATAGTATCCTGTAGTTTGGGTTCATAATATTTGTTGGCAGCATAAAATGCTGCTCCCACAGCTACAGCTGTAATCGGATCTATACTTGTATTTACAGATATTCCGGTTGTTTCCTTTAGTTGAGTCCTTACATATGGAATCAGAGTACTCCCTCCTATCAGAATAATTTCTTTGATATCATATGGTTGCAGGTTATTTCTTTCTAATACAACGTTGACCATTTTGATAGTATCTTGTACTTTGGATGCAATCAATTCATTGAGCTGATCAACAGTTATTGAAATATAGAAATCATAGGATTGTCCGTTGATTTCCGTTGAGAAATCTATTTCGGAAGTGTGTTGGTGCGATAATTCTTTTTTGAGTTCTTCGGCCTGATATAATAGTTGGTAATAAAGTTTTTCGTATTTACCGTGTTTCACTGTTAGTTGTTCTGCCAGATCTTCAATTTTCGTTTCTTCAATGAGCTGGGGAATAATGAGACTTTCGACAATCAGGGTATCGAAATCCACGCCTCCGAGAAAATTATTGCCTTCGTGGTCTTTGACTTTCATTTCCCCGTCTTTGATTTCGATCAGGGCGATGTCGAAGGTTCCACCTCCCAGATCGTAAGCAAGCCAATAGCCGTTTTTTTCTTCTTCTTTTTTATTATTGAAATAGGCCAAACTGGCGGCAATGGGTTCTTGCAGGAGAAATACTTCCTGGAATCCGGCTTGTTCGCCGGCTTTTTTGGTGGCGTTGGCCTGCATAGTATCGAAAGATGCGGGAATGGTGATTACAACGGCCTCTACATTTTCTCCGGTGTGAACAA
The DNA here is from genome assembly GCA_031553435.1 of Bacteroidales bacterium. Classification (GTDB taxonomy): domain Bacteria; phylum Bacteroidota; class Bacteroidia; order Bacteroidales; family Azobacteroidaceae; genus JAVBLQ01. The sequence goes on from JAVBLQ010000085.1 coordinate 3,596, forward strand.
ACTGTTTCAGTTCTTTCAACACATAAGCAGATAATTCGACGGGAGTGACGTTTTCGTCTATGTTTACAACATAGAAACGATCATCCGTTCCCATTCTCCGCTTGAAATTACCGAATACATTGATGGGATCTTTCAGCAAGTATTCACGGGCTTTGTCGCCGACCAATATTCTGTCTTTTCTGAAAGCAACGGCCGAGGCCAGGCTTTCTTTATGTCCTACAGGGTTTTTGAATAAAACCACGTGTCCGTTTTCGTATTTTGCAATCAGGGAATTGGTTGTACCGAGGTCAATTCCAAAGTTAACAGTTTTCATTGTCTTTCAATTATTTAATTTTTCTCCACCATCACAATTCCTTTTTGAGCAAGGGAAAGTCCTTCCGGCGTTTTTTTGTAAATAATTGGTTTAATGACTTGGGTAATAATCATATTTTTAGATTCGTTACCAATAATGTTGGCCTCACAATCGGTACGGGTTTCGTTGTATTTTTCGCCCAAAGGATATTGACAAATGAAGCCTTCGTTTTCAATGATAGAAAAAACACGGTTGAGATTGCGTTCGAATTTTTTCTCCAGGTCTTCCTGTAATACTTTTTGCTTGATTTCTACAAGTTGGTTGATGAGTTGTATGTAATTGTCCATAATTCTTAATTAAAAGTAGAAAGTTCTTCAATTGCTTTTTCCACTGTTTTATCATTTTTCAGTGATTGGATGACTTCTCCTTTTTTGAAATAATATCTTTTGATGATTTCCATGGAGATTAATTCCTTTATTCCTTCTTTGTTGGCGTCTAAGTCTTTGTTTAAATCGGGTGTTAATTTGGCTTCCAGGGCTTTGAATTCTTCGGAAGAGGTGTTCATAAATCCTTCGAATTCCAGAATATCTTTCAGGTTTGCCATGGCTTTTTTACTTTGACGATCATAAGTAAAGTTTATTTTCTTCAGGAAGTTTTTGAAAGAGTCATAATCTGTATCGGAGAAAGTAAATTGTTCTGCCGGATCGATAGTCGGATGTTTTTGCCTCCATTCTGTGACAAAGTCAAAAATAGTGCTATAGTAATCAGAAATCAGGTAATAGGTTATGCCTGAAATTTTTTCTTCTTCCATTGTTATATCGGGAGTTATACCTCCGCCGTCTCTTACGGGACGACCTTTTTCCGTATGAAAAACTGATGTTAAACTATCGGGAATAGTCTCGGCGGTTCCGTCGGCATTATGGTGCGAGTAATCGATTGCCTGAATGCAACGTCCGCTGGGGATATAATATTTAGAAGTTGTAATTTTAATACTGCTATTGAAAGGAAGTTCCCTGGGCGATTGGACTAAGCCTTTGCCATAAGTACGATTACCAATGATAATACCTCTGTCTAAATCCTGGATGGCGCCGGCAACGATTTCCGAAGCTGAGGCCGATGATTTGTTAACCAATATTGCCAATGGAATTGTTTCATCCATTCCGTCTCTCGTTGTTCGATAGGTTCTGTCCAATTGTTTCAACTTTCCTTTGGTCGATACAACCACTTTTCCTTTAGGAGTAAACATGTTGACGATCTGGATGGCTTCTTCCATCACTCCTCCCAGGTTATTTCTCAAATCCAGTACAACGGCTGCGATGTGATGATTCTTTTTCAAATCTTCAAAAGCGGCTCTTACATCCTGAGAACATTTTTCAGTAAAACCGGTGAGGCAGATATATCCTACATTATTTTTTAATACGCCGTAATATGGAACGGAACTGATTTCGATTCTTTTTCTTTGAATATCAACAGTTATTGGTTTTTTACTTCCCGGACGAAGATATTTTACCTTTACCATAGTATTCGGAGGACCTTTCAGTTTATCACTGGCAGAGACGTCAACCATTTTTGAGACATCTTCTCCGTCGATTTCCAACAATTCGTCGCCAGCTTGTAATCCTGCAAGAGTTGCCGGCATACCTTCATAGGGCTCTATGATATAAGTTTTGTTTCCTCTTTTGCTGATGATGGCTCCGATTCCTGCATACTCACCTGTGGTGATGAACTTGAAATCGCTCATTTCGCTTTCGGGAATATAGTTTGTGTAAGGATCCAGACTTTCGAGCATGGCATTGATTCCGGTAGAAATAACATTTTCAACATCAATTGTGTCTACATAGAACATATCCAATTCTTTGAACAAAGCATTGAATATTTCCAGGTTTTTGCTGACTTCAAAATGATGATTTTCATCTTGTTGCGCAGATAAAGATAAGGTTGAAAACAGGAAGATCAAACACGGAAGTGCAAAAAGTTTATTCATTATCACTCTTCTTAAATAATTAATTTTTGTACAAAGATATTGCATATTTGGAAAAATGCTATTACCTTTGCGTCGCATTTGAAAAAAATGTGTTAAAAATTCTTCCTTAGCTCAGTCGGTTAGAGCATCTGACTGTTAATCAGAGGGTCCTTGGTTCAAGTCCAAGAGGGAGAGCAAAGAAAATCAAGCAGTTACAATGAAAATTGTAGCTGCTTTTTTTGTTTATATACTTATGGTTTTAGTGGGTTGTAGAGATGTTCAAGTAAATTTAAGATTTACAAAAAAATTAACGCAAAATTGTATTCTGGCTCGGTTTATTTTATCTTTGCACCTTCTGGTTTAGGGTTCAAGTTTGAGGTTTAATTCTGATTGTTGTATTAAATCTTAAGTTTTTGACCTAAATTTTTTAATAGTATTTTATATGGAGAAAAAATTATTGCTTGGTGATGAAGCCATAGCACAAGCAGCTATAGATGCCGGATTTTCTGGCGTTTACTCTTATCCGGGAACTCCTTCTACGGAAATTACCGAATATATTCAATCTTCGGCTATTGCAAAAGAAAGAGGTATTCATTCCAAATGGTGTGCCAATGAGAAAACAGCTTTGGAAGCTGCATTGGGCATGTCATATGCCGGAAAACGTGTAATTTCCTGCATGAAACACGTCGGACTCAATGTAGCTGCAGATCCTTTTATGAACACGGCAATGTCTGGAATACATGGAGGTTTAATTGTTGTTTCTGCTGATGATCCTTCGATGCATTCATCTCAGAATGAACAGGATAATCGTGTATTCGGAAATTTTGCCATGATTCCTGTATTCGAACCATCTAATCAACAGGAAGCTTACGATATGGTTTACGAAGGTTTTGAACTTTCCGAAAAATTAGGATACCCCATTTTACTCCGGATCACAACAAGAATGGCACATTCCAGAGCAGGCGTAATCACTCGTGAAAGAAAAGAAGAAAATAAACTTTCTGTTCCGGAAGACGGTCGTCAACGTTTTATCCTGATGCCTGCTTTTGCCAGAAAAAGATTTAAAGTTTTGCTTCAAAAACAAGAAGAATTTATTTCTATCTCAGAAAATTCAAAATACAACCAATATATCGATGCTTCCAATAAAAAATTGGGAATAATTACCTGCGGTATTGCTTTCAATTATTTGAATGAAAATTATCCTGACGGATGTGAATATCCGGTTGTAAAAATCTGCCAATATCCTCTTCCTAAAAATATGATTTCCAAATTAGTAGATGAATGTGAAGAAATCCTTGTATTGGAAGATGGTTTTCCTGTGGTCGAAGAACAATTGAAAGGACTTCTCAGTAAAGGATTGAAAGTTCGCGGACGATTGGATGGGACAATTCCCCGCGATGGAGAACTAAATCCCGACATTGTAGCTAAAGCATTAGGAAAAGATGTTACATCATTTTATAAAATTCCGGAAATTGTAGCCATGCGCCCGCCCGCATTATGTCAGGGCTGTGGACATCGTGACGTTTATGACGCTTTGAATGAAGTTGTTAAAGAATATCCGGAAGCAAAAGTATTCAGCGATATCGGTTGTTACACATTGGGAGCGCTTCCTCCATTTCGTGCAATCGACAGTTGTATAGATATGGGAGCCTCTATAACTATGGCGAAAGGAGCCGCTGAAGCCGGAATCTATCCATCGATTGCTGTTATCGGCGATTCGACTTTCACACATTCCGGAATGACCGGCTTACTGGATTGTGTCAACGATAACGCCAATGTTACCATTATTATTTCCGATAATGAGACTGCCGGAATGACCGGAGGTCAAACTTCTTCGGCAACAAACAGAATAGAATCTATCTGCGCAGGTATCGGAGTTGCTCCAGAACATTTACGCAAAATAATTCCTCTTAAAAAGAATTTTGAGGAAATGAAAAATATCATCCGGGAAGAAATCGAATACAAAGGTGTTTCTGTTATCGTTCCCCAAAGAGAATGTATTCAAACACACGCTAAGAAAGCAAGGAAGACAGTTTAGTATGAAAACAGATATTATATTATCCGGTGTAGGAGGACAAGGTATCCTTTCCATAGCAGCAATTATCGGACAAGCAGCTATTGCAGATGGTCTCTACATGAAACAATCGGAAGTTCACGGCATGAGTCAACGTGGCGGAGACGTTCAATCCAATCTTCGTATCAGTGACAAACCCATCGCTTCTGATTTAATTGCCAAAGGAAGTGCAGACATTATTATATCTCTGGAACCAATGGAATCTCTTCGTTATCTGCCATTTCTGAAAAAAGACGGATGGCTGGTTACCAATATCGTTCCGTTTGAAAATATCCCCAATTATCCTGATTTGAATAAAGTATTGGATGCAATCAATGCCCTGCCCAACAAAATTATGTTGAACGTAGAACAAATTGCAAAAGATTTGGGCGCTCCCCGTTCGAGCAATATGGTTATGTTGGGAGCCGCATCTCCCTATGTCGGCATTGATTTCAGTAAATTAGAAGAAGGCATTCGTCATATTTTCGGACGGAAAGGAGAAAATGTGGTGGCAACCAACCTTCGTGCATTGACTGCCGGAAGAGATGTTGCAAAATGATTTCGCAAAACGAATTTGAATTATTCGACAGAATAAAACTTCGGGATAAGGCAGCCTTTTTCAATTAGTAATAGTTTTTCTATTTTTTTTAACTTCTTTTTTGGCTGAAAAATAGTAAATTGCAATCGAAAACCAACCAATTTAAATTTTTCTGCCTATGAATTATCAATCTTATTCATTATTAAATTACACACAAATTCCGCAAATCGAACGTTTGACAAAAGAAGAAAAAGAAGCTATTGATGTAGTCGGAACTGTATTGCCTTTTAAAACCAATAACTATGTAACAAATGAGTTGATCGATTGGTCGAAGATTGAAGATGATCCTATTTATACTCTTAATTTTCCACGTAAAGAGATGTTGCTGAAGAAACATTTCAATGAAGTAAATTATTTATTGAACAAATCATCTTCCAAAGAACAAATTTCTACTGTTGTAAACCGGATACGAACGGAATTGAATCCGAACCCATCCGGACAGGAACACAACATTCCACTATTAAATGGGACAAAATTGAATGGAATACAACACAAGTACAGGGAAACCGTATTGTTTTTCCCCAGTCAGGGACAAACTTGTCACGCTTATTGTACTTTTTGTTTTCGTTGGCCACAATTTTCGGGCATGCAACACATGAAATTTTCAAGTAAGGAAAGTGAATCGTTTTTTCAATATCTGAAAACTCATACTAGAGTGACTGATGTATTGTTTACCGGAGGAGACCCAATGACAATGACAGCCGGCATATTATCCTCATACATAGAGCCATTGTTAAATAAAGAATTTTCTCATATCCAAACAATCAGGATTGGGACCAAAGCTTTGGCTTATTGGCCTTATCGTTTTTTGACAGATAAAGATGCGGATGAAATACTATTTTTGTTCGAAAAAGTTGTCAAGTCAGGAAAAAATCTCTCAATTATGGCTCATTTCAATCATCCGGTAGAATTGTCTACAGAGACTGTCAAGTTGGCCATTTCCAAAATTTTATCTACAGGAGCACAAATCCGGACACAATCTCCTTTATTAAAAAACATCAACAATAAACCGGAAATCTGGGCAAAAATGTGGAGGGAACAAGTCAACCTGAACTGTATTCCTTATTATATGTTTGTGGAAAGAGATACCGGAGCCAAACATTATTTCGAAGTGCCTTTGGAACAATGTTGGAATATTTTCAGAAAAGCTTATGCAAAAGTCAGTGGCGTTTGTCGCACGGTAAGAGGTCCCAGTATGAGCGCCAATCCGGGAAAAATACAAATACTCGGCGTATCTGAAGTGAGGGGAGAAAAAGTCTTTGTCCTTCGTTTTATTCAAGGACGGAATCCTGATTGGGTCGACATTCCTTTTTTTGCAGAATACAATGAAAAAGCAACCTGGCTCAATCATTTAAGACCTGCTTTCGGGGAAGATAAATTTTTCTTTGAAAAGGAATTGAAGGATTATTTCAGGGAGTCATTTGAATAGTCATGGGTTACAGGCTATTACTTGTAACCTGTAACTTGTAACTTGTAACCTGTAACCTGTAACCTGTAACTACTCAAAAAAAACTAATCAATAGCCTGATATTCAAATAAGTAACAATAGAACCTATAATCAGCAAAATAATATTCAAAAAGAGGGTATTTGCATGTTTACCCATCAATTTTTTGCTGGATGTCAATGATATCTGAGAAAAAATTGTGATAGGAAGTTGTATGCTCAACATCATCTGCGAATAAACCAATCCCATGAAAGGATCGTTGATGAACATGATGATCAATAAAGCCAACAATAATGATATGGCGACACCCCATAAAGTGTGTTTATCTTTTACGTCGTAAGGTTCTCCGAATATACCGGCAAAAATGGTTCCTCCGGCCATTCCAGAAGTTACACTGGAAGAGATTCCTGCAAAAAGCAATGCAATGGCAAAAACGAGTCCGGCTCCTTTTCCCAACATCGGGGTTAGCATTTCCTGCGCTTGTTGCAACTCGTTTACAGAAGTTCCATGTGCATAAAAAGTTGAAGCGGCAAGTAAGATCATCGCGCTGTTAATTGCCCAACCGATTCCCATCGAAAAGATCGTATCGAAAAATTCGAAACGGAGTTGTTTTTTGATCACCCTTTCATCATGAAGGTTCCATTGGCGGCTTTGAATAACCTCGGAATGAAGAAAAAGATTGTGTGGCATCACAACAGCTCCCAATACGCTCATTACAATAATAATCGAGCCATCGGGAATTACAGGAGTAACCCATGATTTAAAGGCCACATCCCATTCGATCGGAGCCAAAGTCAATTCATATACAAATGAGAAACCGATAATAGAGACGAATCCGATGATCCAACGTTCGATTTTTTTGTAAGAATTGGTTAGGATCATGAAAATGATCAATATGGTGACGAATACAGCTCCTAATTTTATCGGAATATGAAAAAGCATATGCAGAGCAATAGCTCCGCCTAAAATCTCGGCCAATGAAGTGGCAATGGACGCCAGCATGGCTGTAGAAAGGATGCCTGCACCTAATTTTTTAGGAAAACGTTCGGAAATAGCTTCGGATAAACATTTTCCGGTAACGATACCCAAGTGGGCAACATTGTGTTGCAATACAATCAACATAATGGTGGATAAGGTGACCATCCACAGCAAAGTATAACCGAAGTCACTACCGGCAGCCAGATTGGACGCCCAGTTTCCGGGATCTATAAATCCCACAGTCACAAGCAGTCCGGGACCTATGTATTTGAAAAACTCCAGGGACGGCTTGTCCATTTGTTTATCAAATAACCGCTTTATTTTATCTTTTATCATTATCAATTTTCAGTTCACCATTCTCCACTTTCCATTCCCAAGGCGCTTCCAATTCAATCAGATTTTTTGAAACGGGGTGAATGAATGATATTTTACGCGCATGTAAAGAAATTCCTCCATCTTTGTTGGAACGGTCAAAACCATATTTCAAATCACCTTTGATCGGACAACCTATTTTTGCCAGTTGACAACGGATTTGATGATGACGTCCTGTTTTCAGATCGATTTCCAATAAATGGTAATTCTTTCCATTCGCAATTACTTTATAAGAAAGTATCGCCTTTTTTGAATCCGGCTTTTCTTCGGAATAAGCATAAGATTTGTTTTGTTGCTCATTCCTGACAAGATAATGAACCTGTTCGTCTTCTTGTTTTTCGGGCAGATTCTTTACAATTGCCCAATACGTTTTTTTTATTTCACCTAAACGAAACATATCATTCAGGCGGGACAAAGCTTTGCTTGTTTTTGCAAAAAGAACCAACCCACTAACGGGACGGTCCAGTCTGTGTGTTACTCCTATAAAAACGTTTCCGGGTTTATTATGTTTATCTTTCAGCCATTTTTTTACAATTTCCGAAAGAGGTTCATCCCCGGTTTTATCTCCCTGTACAATTTCCGAACAGGATTTATTGACTACAATGATATGATTGTCTTCGTAAATAACTTCCATTGGATTAGTTGCAAGTTGCGAGTTACGAGTTACAAGTTACGAGTTACGAGTTTGAATTGCCTGTCACTCGTCACTTGTCACTCGTCACTATTTTTTACATGTTCATTCCCCCACAAACCGTAATTACCTGGCCTGTAACATAAGAAGACAGGTCGGATGCAAGGAATAGTGCAACATTGGCGACATCTTCAGGCGTTCCTCCTCTTCTTAAAGGAATTTGGCTGGCCCATTGTTGTCTAACTTCGTCCGAAAGTTGGTGAGTCATTTCTGTGATGATGAATCCCGGTGCAATGGCATTGGCGCGAATACCTCTGGAACCAAGTTCTTTGGCTATAGATTTTGCCAAACCTATCATTCCCGCTTTGGATGCGGAATAGTTGGTTTGTCCGGCATTTCCGGAAACTCCAACCACAGAGCTCATGTTGACGATGCTTCCTGATTTTTGTTTCATCATCACCGGAGATATTGCATGAATAAAATTGAAAGCCGATTTGAGGTTTACATTGATTACCATATCCCATTGTTGTTCAGACATGCGCATCATCAAACCGTCACGGGTAATACCGGCGTTGTTAATAAGGATATCTATTCTGCCGAAATCTTTTACAATGTTATCTACGACTTTGTGAGTATCTTCAAAATCAGCGGCGTTAGATGCATAACCTTTTACTTTTACTCCATAAGAAGCGATTTCCGCTTCAGTTGCTTTAGCATTATCATCCAAAGCCAAATCAGTAAATGCAATGTTAGCGCCTTCCTGTGCAAATTTAATTGCAATAGATTTTCCGATACCACGAGCAGCTCCTGTGATTACGGCAATTTTACCTTCTAATAATTTCATGTTTTTTATATTAAGTAATAAGTTTTACGTTATTTGGATATACGTATTCCGTTAAAAATAATGTTGATAATGCTTTCGTCCCGCTGAAAATGATCAACATGTTCGAATCCCATTTTACCCCTTATGTAAGGAACTTCCAATCCTTTTACGGCATGGTGTATGATTGAGGCGGTAATGTCGATGTTGCTGACATTGAAAATTCCGTTTTTTACGCCATCTTCCAGGATACTTTTGATGATTTCCATATCACGGATATCGAATTTTTTGCGCACGTTCTGAACTTTCCAGATATCCCTGAAAAAATAGGCACGGAGAGTTCCGTTTCTGAAAACGATATTTTTTACAGCATCTAATCTTGTGTAAATGTAAGTGATTAATTTTTTGTCGGCAGGAAGATCTTTGGCTACACCTTCCTGAATTGTTGCGTAAAGATTGTTCAATTCTGACTCAATCACGGCCAGATAAACTTCGTTTTTATTGTTAAAGTAAGTGTATAAGGTTCTTCTGCCCTTTTTTGAGGCTTGGGCAATATCATTCATAGTGGTGTTCTCGACGCCTATCCTTGCGAATAGTTGCCGGGCAACTTCAATCAAAACTTCTCTTGTTTTAGATATTGTAACTGTTGGCATGTTATTGTTGCACACTTTTGTGTTTGATGTGCGAAATTAGGGAAAATTAGATAGCCTGACAAATAATTCAGAAAAAAGTTCAGAAAAATTTGGAGTGTATTAAAATTTATGTACCTTTGCACCCACAAAACATCGCGGAGTGGAGCAGTTGGTAGCTCGTTGGGCTCATAACCCAAAGGCCACAGGTTCGAGTCCTGTCTCCGCAACTAAACTGAAAGAGTCGCTGAAAAGTGGCTCTTTTTTTGTTTTGTATCAATTGGTTGGAGAGTTCGATAATCTTATTGAACTGTTCCATACTGAAATTTTATCCACATTGTCATACCATTTGGCCATCAATAATCATGCAGTATCGACACTTTCGAAAAATCAACGATACCTTTTCATTTTTGTCTTCCTATTTACCAATTGGAACAGTGTTACTCTCCCAATAAGACAGCCCTGTTTTGAATCAATTGTTTGTATTCTTCTTTCATTTGTTGAGGTAAAAATGAAGTATCTATAAAAGCCAACCATTCCGGTAATACCTTCCGGAATTTTTCATATACATTTTCGATCGCTTTGTCTTCTACTTTTGCCAATTTCAACAGATTATTGAAGTCTTGTTTTTTCAATTTCCGCTTCTTCCCATTTAATGTCAGAGCCAGTTCTTCAGTGTCCTGCGGAATAACCAATTTCGTAGATACAAGGTCATACGCCGGAGTTAAAACAGATTCACCCGCATGTTTATAAAGGGAGAAGTTTTTTAAATGCATATCCGAATTTCCGGTCAGGTAGCAAAACAGCAATACTTCAAAATAGTTGATTAAATCCAATACAGGATAAGCCGAAAACTCTAATATCTTTTTTGCTATCTGTTCATGTGAACCTTTGTATTTCTGTTCGGTCAGTTTTCCGGTCAGTTGGCACATATCCTCCATCGGAATTTTTCCACCCTTATTATCTCGGTCTATCCGTTTCGTGATATAAGCCAGCGATTCATCATAAAACCGGATTAAGGAATGGGGAACCGTTTTTATTCGGGCTATCTCCGCTAAATGCATTGTCAAGTCTTCATTTTCGGGTAGGCAGGGATATTGTTCTGTCTGTGGTTTGAGAATATATCCACCCCACAAACCGACTATCGTGAAACGCTTTTTACCGCCCTTTTCTTTCTCTAAATCAAGTGATAATTTGGGTTGGACACCAGTAATCGTAACTTGTGAACGTACTACTTCCAAAGCGAGCCATTCTATATCGGCTCTGGTATATGGAAGAATGGGCGGAGTCGCCGTACCAAATATTTTCTTTGAGCATTGCGGATGAAAATCAACCTGTCCTTCGTCTAATAGTTTATAACAATACAAACATTTTTTCATGATTATTGCGTTTGAATAGGTTGAACGCTTACTGCTCCTATGCAGTCCTTACAGCAGGCGAATAATAATGACATCCGGTCGCGATTATTGATTTTCCAATTTTTTTCGGCAATATCCAACAGCCAGCCTTCAGGAATCAATCCATCAAAAAAAGGATGCAGCATGTTACTGATATAGGGCTTGTCGGTCAATGGCAAAGTCAGGCTGATTGGCTCTGCCATTTTATTCGCCAAATATTGCAGGTCATACGCAAACGTATAACCATTCTCATCTTCGGTAAGAATGCCTGCAAAATCGCTGTACATAAATATTTTTGCCTGCTTCATAAGCCAATCAAATTATTCCTGTCGATTGGCACAACACCAAGTTGCATCCCGAACAGTTTTAATACCTGGTTTACCTTATCCATTTTCAGGGTTTCTTTTCCCTGTTCCAATTCACGCAGGAAACGAAGACCTACACCTGCTTTCTGTGCAAGCTCTTCCCGTGATAATCCGAGCGCTTTGCGCTTTGTTTTCACATATTCATTCAATGACAAACTTTCCATATACGATACCTTTTCGGGTGCAAATATACAAATATTTTTCAAACAATACCTTTTCGGGTGTCATTATTCGATAAAAATATATTTAATACCCGATCAGGTGTTGTATTGACAGAATTGTTTCATTGCACGTAATATAATTCCTGAAAAGTTAAGAAAAAATATTGAATCTATCCATTATTTACCCGAAAATCTAAGCCAATTTTTCTTAGAAGGAAGGCTACCAACCCGGAAAATCCGGGTCAGCGGATAAAGGGAAAGAGTAGTAGAAAGTGGTTCTTTTTTATCTATTCTAAGAGTGTTGTGATAAAGGAAATAAAATAGAACACGAAATACACAGAATACCTGAAAATTTATTGTTTTTCAATATAATCTGTGTTATTCGTGTTTTATATTCTTGATTAGTAACGATTTCTATTATATCCGCCGCCACCGCGATTATATCCGCCGTTGTTGCTTCTTTCTGTTCTGGGACGAGCAACTGTTACCGAAATCGTTTTGCCTTCAAAATCAGTGTCGTTGAGTTCGTCAATGGCTTTTTGAGCTTCTACGTCATCAGACATTTCGACGAAGCCGAATCCGCGTGAGCGTCCTGTTTCCCGGTCAGTAATAATATTGGCGGATGTAACTTCTCCGTAATTCTCAAATAATTGTTGTAAGCTATCTGCATTTGTGCTGTAGCTTAAGTTTGAAACATAAATGTTCATTTTCTTTTTTGTTAATGTAAATAATATTTAGTTTATGATTTAATGTTTAATTCTTGATTTTCTGTTTTTTCAATATTAAACATTAAACAAATTGACTATTCGCTTATTGAGTTTTATTTTGCAAGAGCAATTTTTACGGCATTCATACCTTTTTCTCCTCGCTCCAACTCAAATATAACCATATTTCCTTCGGTAATGTTTTCCGGAGCATTACTGATATGGAAAAAATATTTTTCCATACCGGAAAGGTTCTTGATAAAACCATAGCCTGTATCCGGTTTAAAATGCTCTACACGGCCTTTCAATACTACTTCTTCTACCTCTTCTTTTTTAGGTGTAGAAACTGCTATATTATCCAAATCTACTTCCTGTTTTTTGTCAGGATCGGGTGGTGTATCGGTAATCATTCCGTTTTCATCCACATAGGCAATCATATCATCAAATGATTGGGCACCACTGGCTTTACGCTCTTCTTTGCTTTGCTGTTTTTCCTTTCTTTTCTTTTCTTTTTTCTTTTCTAATTCTCTTTTGTTAAATGAAATTGCCATTAATATTATTTTATAGTTATTTTTTTAATCAGTTGATACGGCATTCAGTTTTTTACCTGTCAATTTCTGAATGTCTTTTACCATCGTGCGTTCGTCCTGAGAACAAAATGTAAGAGCTGTTCCACAGTTTCCTGCACGACCTGTACGGCCTATACGATGAACGTAAGTTTCAGCCACATCCGGTAAGTCGTAGTTAATGACCATTTCCAGATTAGCGATGTCGATGCCCCTTGCGGCAATGTCTGTCGCAATAATCACACGTGTTTTTCCTGATTTGAAGTTGGTAAGGGCGCGTTGCCTTGCTCCTTGTGTTTTGTTTCCGTGAATTGCCTCGCAACCGATACCTTTTTTATTCAATACTTTTGCAATTCTATCTGCTCCATGCTTTGTGCGGGAAAAAACAAGCACGGATTTATCCTGTTCTTTTTCCAGGACGTTAATAAGAAGTTCACTTTTTTGTGGCTTTTCCACAAAGTATAGTTGTTGTTCTATCGTATCTACTACTGATGCAACAGGAGCCACTTCTACTTTTACAGGATTATGCAAAATGGATTTCGACAGATTGGCGATTGCAGGAGGCATGGTAGCTGAAAAAAACAGCGTTTGTTTACGCTTAGGCAACATAGGCAACAGGCGTTTTATATCATGTATAAAACCCATGTCAAGCATTCTGTCGGCTTCATCGAGAATAAAGTGATTGATATGGCTAAGTGAGATGTATTTCTGGGCAATCAGATCAAGTAAACGCCCGGGAGTAGCTATCAGAATATCGATTCCGCGTTTGAGCTCATCAACTTGGGGTTTCTGACCTACACCGCCGAAAATCACAGTGTGACGTATGTCGGTATATTTGGCATAATCTCTGAAACATTCATCTATCTGTATTGCCAGTTCGCGTGTTGGCGTCAGTATTAAAGCCTTTATCTCTCGTCGTTGTCCTTTAGGTTGTGGTTGATTAAGCTTTTGAATGATAGGTATTGCAAAGGCAGCAGTTTTACCTGTACCTGTTTGGGCTATACCCAATAAATCTCGTCCGCTAAGTGCGACAGGTATTGCCTGTTCCTGTATAGGGGTGGGCGATTCGTATTTTTTATTTATAAGAGCTTTTAATATCGGTTCTGAAATATTTAATTCTTTAAATGTCATGTTGTTAATTTAGTATCAATAGATGATAGATTGAGTTACAGCTTGTTCTGTGTTTTCAAAAATCTCAGGAAAAGACAGGCCTTTTACAGAGATAGGATCATGAATCGTAAATTCGAGTTTATTTCCTATACCTAAAGGAAAAGAACCCCATCTTGTCATTTTCCATGAGTTATTGATTGTTACGGGAACCATGTAGGCCGAAGGTGCATATTTACAAAGTATTTTTAATCCGTTTTCAGCAAATGGTTTTGGTTTACCTGTTTTACTTCTTGTTCCTTCGGGAAATATTACTGTTGTCCGTTTGTTAGTCTCTATATATTGAGCCATTTCCTTTATTGCAGTTAAAGATTGTTTAGAATCTTTTCTGTCAATAAGTACAGATCCTCCATGATTCAAATTGTATGAAATGCTGGGGATTCCTTTACCCAGTTCAATCTTACTGATAAATTTAGGATGTATTTTCCGCATAAACCAGCAAATAGTAGTAATATCATACATACTCTGGTGGTTGGCTGCAATAATTATGGGAACATTTGTTGCCAGTCTATCCAGGTTCCTGATTTTATATCTTGTACCTAAAACATAGGTATTGACTACCAGAAAAAAAGACATCATATCCACACTTTTTTTATGCGCCTTATAACCAAACAAGTTGAAGCACAACCATTGAATGGGATGGAAGATAACCAAAGTACAACCAAACAACAGATAATAAATAATGGAAAGAGGATATGCTATTATTTTTTGCATTTATATCAGAATCAATGGATTATCCTTCGATTGTTGCATTCAGAAATTCAGCTTTCAGTCTGGATATAACTTCTTTTACACTTGATATTTTTTGAGATAAATGAACATTGATACCTGTGAAAGCATAACCTTTTTTCATATTTCCTCTTGCAGCCTGATAGAGGGCCTGAACAATACAATAAGGACTTTTTGTATAATCACAGGTTTTTATGCAATGAAATGGACAACTTTTTGGAGTTTCCTGCCCTTTCTCTACGCTTTGGATAAATTCGCCATCAATAGCTCTACCGGGCATTCCGACCGGACTCTGTATGATCTTTACATCTTCTTGCTTTGCAGTTACAAAAACATTCTTAAATGTATCGGATGCGTCACATTCTTCAGTGGTAACAAACATAGTCCCCATTTGTACACCCGATGCACCCATTTCGATAAAACGGTACATGTCTTTTCCCGATGAAATTCCCCCTGCGGCAATCACAGGTATGATTTTCTCACTTTTGTATGAATTAGCTACAGCTACAACTTCCGGTATAAGTCGTTCCAGAGAGTATTGCTCATCTTCGAGTTGATTTACTTTGAATCCCAGATGGCCTCCGGCTTTTGGTCCTTCTACAACGATAGCATCAGGCAAGTAGCTATAATTCGTTTTCCATTTGTCGCATATAATTTTAGCAGCCCGGGAAGACGATACGATAGGAACCAGTTTTGTTTTGCTTTCGCTTGTCAGGTAAGAGGGTAAATCAAAAGGAAGTCCTGCTCCGGAGAAGATAACATCAACTTTTTCTGCTATTGATGTTTTTACCATGTCGGTATAATTTGTCAGTGCAACCATAATGTTGACTCCGATTATACCTTTACTTTTTTCTTTGGCTTTTTTAATTTCTTCTTTTAATCCGAGAATACATTTGTTTAGATAATCTCCCGGAGAATTATGGTAGATTAACCCAAGTCCGGCGCATGATATAACACCGATACCTCCTTCATTGGCTACAGCGGCAGCTAGTCTGGACAAGGAAACCCCTACGCCCATTCCGCCTTGAATAACCGGAAGCTTCACTTCCAGGTTTCCGATAAAAAATGATTTCATTTTAATTTTATATGCAAAATGTGTCACGAAAATTGTGATACACAGCTTCGCGACCTGTTAATAATATAAACAAGAAAGTTGATTTGATGTAGATTTTGACGATGGAAAGATCCGTTAAACAGTAACAGAGCAAAACATTGAGAAGAAAGATACAACATAAACTTGATTGTTCAGGCTGCAAAAGTACAAAAATAAATTAATTCACAGAATTGACAAGACAGAAAAATAAATGCTGTTGAATTTTTTATTACTTTTATTTTTCTTTTCGACTAACGGTAGTTTTGTCCGTAGATGGTTTTCCGCTTGCTCTGTGATGAATCTGTGATGAATATGATATCCACTATCTCTTTTCTACCTGGATTTATAAAATAACAGTCAATTTATGTTATGACCGAATGCGAATACGAAAACCGGTTTCGCTGATTCATGAATTTTCAGATTCTGTTGCTCTCCAGGAAGTTTTTTCAAAGGAACATCCAAAAACTATTAGCAGATTGGTTTGTTATACTTATTATTGACTATCGCTTATGAAACCGTTTTCGGATTACTTTCGGGAAATACATTGCCGGAACTCTTGAAAGCACACAACATTACCACCGGAAACCTTTGGCTGTTGGTGGTTTTGTTTACAGGCATTGCGCCTTGGTTAGCAGCAAAAACGAAAAAGTTAATTTGATGTACAAAATAAAGTAACAAAAAAGATGAATACCAATAAAATCATTCCTTGCCTTTGGTTTAACGCCGATGGCGGTACAATTTCAAAAATTGTCGAATACTATAAACATATTTTCGACAACAATTTCAAAGAAGGACCTATAATTCCTCTTGGTGAAACGCCCAGCGGACATGCCGAAATGTGTGACATACACATTTTCGGACAAAAGTATTCCCTGATGAGTACAGCACAAGCACATCATCCATTGAATGATGCTGTGTCGTTAATAATTAATTGTAAGGACCAGCACGAGATTGACCGCTATTGGGATTACTTTACCCGCGAAGGAGAGGAATCACAATGCGGTTGGTGTATTGATAAATACGGGCTTCGTTGGCAGGTGGTTCCTGAAAACATGGAAGAACTAATGAACAAACCCAATGCTTTTGAAGTGCTGATGAAACAAACAAAGATTGTGATTGAAGAATACCTGAAATAATTAATTTTAAAAGCTAAAAAAATCAAAATTATGGCAACAGTAAATGTTTATCTATCGTTTAATGGCACTTGTGAGACCGCTTTCAATTTTTACAAATCCGTATTCGGCGGCGAGTTCAACTATATCGGACGTTTCAAAGATATGCCTTCGTCCGAGCAATCGATTCCCGATTCGGAAAAAGACAAAATCATGCATGTAGGATTACCAATCAGCAAAGAAACGATGTTGTTGGGATGCGATATGCCTGAAATCATGACAGGACAAAAATTCGTGGTAGGAAATAATTTTTCGATTTGCATCACTGCTACATCCGAAGAAGAAAGCCACCGCATCTTCAACGCGCTATCAGTAGGTGGAACCGTTACCATGCCGTTGGAAAAAACCTTCTGGTCGCCCTTGTTCGGCATGTTGACCGATAAATTCGGTATCAGTTGGATGGTGGATTTGGAATTAAAACAAGCATAAAATATTGCTATGCAATCACTTGAAGTAAAAGCGGGGCTTCAAATAGCGAAGCCCGCTTCCGTTATTTTTGAAGCCATCGTGAATCCCGAACAAATGAAGAACTATTTCATTTCCAAAAGTTCGGGACGAATGGAAGAAGGGAAAACCGTTGTATGGCAATTTCCCGAATTTGAATTCGATGCGACGGTTCGTGTCGGAAAGATAGAGCCGGACAAATATATTTCATTCTCATGGGATGGAAGCGACGGCAGGGAATTATGGGTCGAAATAACTCTTATACCACAACCGGATAACTCAACAGTGGTGCGCATTTCCGAAAAAGGCATGGAAAACGATGAAGCCGGTATTGCCTGGCTTGTCGGAAACACCGAAGGCTGGGCCAATTTTCTTGCCTGCATGAAAGCATGGCTGGAATACGGAATCCACCTGCGAAAAGGAGCGTTCGATTTTATGAAATAAATGTTTAACGTAAATAATTTGTGATGAATAATACCAGAATATACAAAATGCCTTTTGTAAGAGTCTAGTGGAAGAAATCGAAGATAAACTTATGCAACAAATCCACTTATGTCGATAACGTTCGTACTACTTATTCAGGTAAGAATAATTTTATCATTAGTTCCGAGGCCAAATATCCTTTATTGAAATCCGAAAGTTGACGAATCCTGAAAAATTATATCTAAAAAGCTATTAAAGTGGAAAGTAATACTAAATAAAACATGGAAAACATCATCAAACAAGTCCGGCAAACACTAAAAAACAGTGTGGATGAAAAAACGCAAAACACTGCGCAAAAGTTCTTCAAAGAAGAAATCAAAGCTTACGGCGTAAAAGTTCCCGTTGTCAATAAAATCGGCAAAGAGTATTTCAAAGAAATCAAAGGTAATTCCAAAGCAGAAATATTTGTTTTATGTGAAGAATTGTGGATGTCGGGCTATTTGGAAGAATCGTTTATTGCCTGCAATTGGTCTTACACCCTGCATAAACAATACGAAAGAACCGATTTTGAAACGTTTGAGCGTTGGGTACAAAACTATGTGGACAATTGGGCTTCGTGCGATAGCTTGTGCAACCACACCATCGGTGAATTTATCGAAATGTTTCCGGGGTATATTTCCCGATTGAAAGAATGGGCGACATCCGCTAATCGTTGGACACGCCGGGCTGCTGCGGTTACATTAATTGTTCCTGCCCGCAAAGGTTTATTTCTGGAAGATATTTTTAAAATCACCACCACATTACTTCACGATAAAAACGATTTGGTACAGAAAGGTTACGGTTGGATGCTCAAAGCTACCAGTGAAGCGCATCAGAAAGAAGTATTCGACTTTGTTATGAAACACAAAGCCACCATGCCGCGTACAGCATTACGGTATGCCATTGAAAAAATGCCTCCGGAAATGAAAGCGGAAGCGATGAAAAAATAATTGTAATGAACATCGAAAAATTAAGAACATATTGACTTTCCATCAATGGCGTTTTTGGGCATTTATAGATGTAAATATCATTGATGAGTTAAAGAAGAAAAATCACACTTTTCTCCATAATATTTGTGACATCAGGATTTTTTTTGCAAATTTGCACGTTTATTTTTCAATTTTAGAAACTGTTTAAAAAATTTTCATAAAAACCTTTTTAAAGACACAAAACAGCAAAAAAGGCATGAAAAAGCATCAGTTTCTTTTATAAATAGTATTACTTGTAAATTTTTAAACAGTTTCTTAATATATGAATTACGCGATCATTGCCGCCGGAGAAGGTTCACGTTTAGCTCAGGAAGGAGTTAAGCTTCCCAAGCCATTGGTAAAGCTCAACGGCGTTGCTTTAATTGATCGTTTAATAGGAATGTTCCTGAAAAATAAGGCTTCTTCGATTAGTATTATTGTCAACAACGAAATGGAATCTGTTCAGGAACATGTTAAAAAACTAACATTGGATGTTCCATTAAATATTGTTGTAAAGTCAACCCCCAGTTCAATGCATAGTTTTTTTGAACTGAGTAAATTTCTTCGCAACGGAAAATTCTGTTTGACTACAGTCGATACTATTTTTAAGGAAGACGAATTTGCAGCATTTATCGCTGCATTCATTGCCGACGAAGAAAACGACGGGATGATGGCAGTTACCAGTTTTATAGACGACGAGAAACCATTGTATGTCAACATATCCGAATCCGATATGGTGATTCATGATTTTTCAGACACAAACGGAACTTACGCATCCGGAGGAATTTATGCATTGACACCCAAAACCATTCAAACACTTGAAAAATGTATGAAAAATAAAATAGAAAGAATGCGTAATTATCAAAGGCAATTAATACAAGACGGATTGAAATTAAAAGCATACCCATTCAAGAAAATAATCGATGTGGATCATGCTGAAGATATCATGAAAGCAGAATCTTTTTTGCATTCATGAACAGGTTCGAAATAAAAAATATGAAATTAAGCATAGCAGGAATACGCAGGGGAAGTATTTATTCCCCCAATCATATCGGGAATGATGCTGCTATATTCGATCTGACAGTCGAACATCTTAAATCATTAGGATGCGAAGTTAGTGAATATACGGAATCCGAATTTCTTGATTCAACAATCCACGAAAAAGTAATCTTCGACATGGCAAGAGACAAACGCTCCATTGAACGTTTACAAATGCTTGAAAAAGATGGAGTTCTGGTAATTAATTCCGGTTTTGGAATAGAAAATTGCACCAGAGAAAAAATGACTCGCCTTCTGATTGCCAATCAAATACCTCATCCTCAAAGCGTAATTGTTTCAACTACCGGTGAAGATATTCAAAACATAGAAATATTGGGCGAAACAGATTTCTGGATCAAACGAGGCGATTTCCATGCTATCCACAGAGAAGACGTAACATATGCAAAAAGTATAGAAGAAGCTCAGGAAATAATACGGGAATACGCATTCAGAGACATCCCAAATGCTGTTGTCAATGAACATTTATCCGGTGATCTTGTTAAATTCTATGGGGTTTCGGGTACGTCTTTTTTTCATTGGTTCTATCCGACCGACCTGAATCATAGCAAATTCGGACATGAAAAAATAAACGGACATGCCAAAGGGATGCCCTTTTCACTCGACGAATTGAAATCAATATGTGAAAAAGCCGCCAATGTTCTGAATATCAGGATTTACGGAGGTGATGCCGTTATTGCTTCAGACGGGAGTATCCGGATTATAGATTTCAATGACTGGCCAAGTTTTGCACCTTGCCGCAAAGAAGCTGCCCCTTTTATTGCCCGTTGCATTTATGATGCAGCGTTACAAAAAATGGAAGATATAAAAAACAATAAATAAGTATCAAGAATGGCGGACAACAATACTTTCTCTTTTGAATCTTCTCTTAAATCTTCTGATACTGAAGAGTTTATAGATATATATTTTTACCGGCCAATGGGTTACCGCTGGGCTTTATTTTTCAATAAAATAGGAGTTTCACCCAATCAGATAACAATTGCATCGATTTTTTTGGGAATAGCCGCCGGTATTTGTTATTACTATGACAATATCTGGATCAACATAACCGGAATATTTTTATTGATCTGGGCCAATACTTATGATAGTGCAGATGGTCAATTGGCTCGTCTCACCGGACAAAAATCCGAATTAGGCCGTATCCTCGACGGCGCATGTGGAGTGTTTTGGTTTGCTTCCATTTATATAGCCATCATATCACGTCTATGGCCCGAATGGAGTTTCTACATTTTGTTACTGGCGCTTGCAGCCGGAGCCTCACATGGTTCTCAAACCCGGATGGCTGATTATTACCGCAACATCCATTTACTTTTTTTAAAAGGAAAAAACGGCAGTGAATTAGACACTTCAAAAGATCTGGAAATAAAATACAGAACAACAGGAAAAAAGAAAAGCTGGCTGTACAGATTTTTCGATTACAACTACTTAAATTATACCAGAGGACAAGAAAGCTGGGCCCCTCATTTCAAAGAAATGATGAAAACATTGCAGGAATGTTATGCCGGTGATGCTCCCAAATGGTTCAGAGAAGAATTCCGGGAACAAAGTTTGCCTTTGATGAAATACACAAACATGCTTTCATTCAATCTTAGGGCAATTGTATTGTTTATCACCATCATATGCAATATTACCTGGTTTTATTTTGTATTTGAACTGACGGTGATGAACCTCATGCTACTCTATATGGTCAGAAAACATGAGAAAATCTGTAAAAATTTTACTGAAAAACTAAAAGAAGAAAATATATCTTTGTAAGATAATTTTAAAAATTAACTATGATGAAAGCAACAACTAAAAATTCCAATCAAAACTCCAAATGATATTCTAAAAGAAGTTCATGTTATATCACACATCAGGCCTATGGAATGTATTTTCATCGTTATAAACGGAACGCCAAAACAACTTGGTATATTATTTATAGCATAAGTGTAGAAACAATTTACATAGAAAAACTAATCTCCAACCACATAACAAACACATAAGTTCTTGAAATGTTGAATTTAGATAAAGTAAAAGGTATTATTTTCGATTACGGCGGTACCATTGACAGCAATGGAAAACATTGGGCCGAAGTCATTTGGGACGCATATGTTGATAATCAAGTGCCGGTGGAAAAATCGATATTCCGTGATGCTTACATATTTGCAGAACGCTATCTAGCACAGCATCCGGTCATTAAGCCGGAATACAATTTTCTGGATTTACTTAAAACAAAAATAGATTTACAGGTAAAATGGTTAATAGAAAATGCTTTTTTACCGAATAATGATAAATCTAACACTTATTCCCTTGCCATTTCAAATCAATGTTATACCTTTGTTCGTTCTATTTTAAAAAATGTTCATCCCATTCTTGAAATCCTGTCGAAACAATATCCAATGGTATTAGTTTCAAATTTCTATGGGAACATTTCAACCATTTTAGAGGATTTTGATTTAATTCAATATTTTAATGAGATCATAGAATCTGCAGTTGTAGGAGTCCGGAAACCAGATCCGGCCATATTTGCTTTGGGAGTAGAAACCTTAAAGCTTCCTGCTGAAAATATTGTTGTGATCGGCGATTCTTACACAAAAGATATCATTCCTGCTTCTAAAGTAGGATGCCAGACCATCTGGATCAAAGGTCCCGGCTGGGAAGAAGAAAAAGTAGATGCAACAGCAGATGCGATTATTTATGATTTTTCTGATTTAAAGAATATATTTCAGTGTGAATAGTGAACTTCACCATTCACAACTCACATTAGATAATACCACAACGTTAGCCTGGAAATTTACTTTAATAATGGATGTCAGTTGTATGATGGAAAAGCCCGGGTTGGGAGAATAAAATAAAGTAAAATTTCACTGAAGTTGTTCTATTATATGGAATTGGTAAATTCCACAATTTAAAGGATTACTGCGGGTTGCAGTGTATTTTAATTTAATTTATTAACAAAAATGGGAAAAATTCAAGTAAAGGAAGCCAACGGAAAACTTGGTGTTCTTGTAGTCGGAGTTGGTGGTGCAGTAGCATCCACATTTATTGCAGGTACTTTGATTACCCGCAAAGGTTTAGGAGTTCCGGTAGGTTCAATCACTCAATTAGCAACGATCCGTTTGGGTAAAAGGGAAGAAAATCGTTTCCCAAAAATTAAGGATGTTGTACCTTTGGCTAAATTAGATGATATAACTTTTGGAGGTTGGGACATCTTCGAAGATGATGTTTATGCAGCTGCCCGTCATGCAGAAGTATTGACTGTTGAAGATTTGGATAAAGTAAAAGACGAATTACAAGCAATCAAACCAATGAAAGCCGTTTTCGATCAAAACTTTGTTAAACGTTTGCATGGAACATGGGTAAAATCTGCTCCTACTAAATGGGATCTGGTACAACAAGTTCGCGAAGATATTCAAAACTTCAAGAAAAATAATAACTGCGACCGTGTGGTTTGTATCTGGTGCGGAAGTACAGAAGTATTCACCCAATTGAGCAAAGTACACAAAACATTGCCGGCTTTGGAAAGCGCAATGAAAGAAAACAGTCCTGAGATTGCCCCCTCAATGATTTATGCATATGCTTGCGTTGCAGAAGGTGTAGCATATATCAACGGCGCTCCTAACTTAACAGTGGACATGCCTGCAATGTGGGATTTCTCTGAACAAAAACAAGTACCTATTTTGGGAAAAGACTTCAAAACAGGTCAAACAATGTTGAAAACCGTACTCTCTCCCATGTTGAAAACTCGTATGCTGGGATTGAGCGGATGGTTCTCAACCAATATTTTAGGTAACCGCGACGGAGAAGTATTAGACGATCCGGGATCATTCAAAACCAAAGAAGAATCCAAACTTTCGGTTATCGACAATATCCTTCAACCTGAACTTTATCCTGAACTTTACGGAGATGTATATCATAAAGTTCGTATCAACTATTATCCACCTCGCAAAGACAATAAAGAAGGTTGGGATAACATTGATATCTTCGGATGGTTAGGTTACCCAATGCAATTGAAAGTAGATTTCCTTTGTCGTGACTCTATCCTGGCAGCCCCTTTGTGTTTGGACTTAGTATTGTTCACTGACTTGGCTCAACGCGCCGGCATGAGCGGTATTCAAACTTGGTTGTCATTCTACTTCAAGAGTCCGATGCATGATTTCGATCACATTGCTGAACACGATTTATTCATCCAATATGTAAAATTGAAAAATACATTACGTTCAATCATGGGTGAAGAAACCATTGATTTTATGGACTAAAAATTTTAGTGAAGAACTAAGAGTGAACAGCTAAGAATCGGAATTAATATACAAAAATTAATTCTTCACTCTTAGTTCTTCACTCTTAACTTTTTAAAGATGAAAGACAAGCTAATCAGTATCGATGACATAAAAAAAATTCATCCGATATTTCAAAAATCGTATGGAGAAGCTTTGGCTAAGATTATTATTAAAATAGCAGGTTTATATAAAGCCAATGATGCATATGATTCTTCAAAATATTGCACCGGACCTGACGTCGAAAACAAAATGATTGAAGGACTGGGAATTATCAAAAAAGCCCAAAATCTTGAAATAATCGATCAGTTCATAGGAAAACCTTTTATTACGGTATCCAATCATCCATACGGACATATCGACGGAATCATGTTAATAGGCACTATCGCCGAAAAAAGGCCTGATTTCAAAGTGATGGTCAATTGGATATTGGGACAGATTGATACTATGGGTGACCATTTTATCGGTGTTAATCCTTATGAAAACGGAACAGTATCATCTCGGTCAAGTCTTGGGGGAGTTAAAGAGTGTATTCAACATTTGAAAGAAAATCATCCGTTAGGCTTTTTCCCCGCAGGAGCCATTTCTAAAAATAAAATTACCCGCATTGAAGACAGAGATTGGCAGCCTTCAGTTTTGAAACTCATTCAAAAAGCCAAAGTTCCTGTCATTCCTGTTTATTTTTCCGGACACAATTCTTTCTTTTTCAATTTTTTGGATCTGATCGACTGGCGTTTAAGAACAGTCAGGCTTTGTCATGAATTAACCAATAAAAAAGGGAAAACAATCAACCTGATCTTTGGCAATCCCATCTCTCCTGAAGAACAAGCTAAATATTCAGACACAAAAGAATTCGGGGAATTTCTGAAAAGGAAAACTTATGAATTAGCACATTGACATTTTGGCAGATTCTAAATAATTCGCTACATTTGTACAAGTTATTAGTTACGAGTTACAAGTTACGGTTTGCGCCTACCTTGTAACTCGCATCTTGTAACTCGTAACTAAAAAATTCATGGCTAAACCCGATATTCAACAAATAAAGCAACGATTCGGAATTATCGGCACTAATCCGGTATTAGAC
This sequence comes from Bacteroidales bacterium, assembly GCA_031553435.1. Classification (GTDB taxonomy): domain Bacteria; phylum Bacteroidota; class Bacteroidia; order Bacteroidales; family Azobacteroidaceae; genus JAVBLQ01. The sequence continues at coordinate 29,001 of JAVBLQ010000085.1, forward strand.
AGAGAGATTGAAAGGGCTCTTTTAATCGCTCCTACCGATTTGTCCGTATTGATCACAGGTGAAAGTGGCGTTGGAAAAGAAAGTTTTCCTCAGATTATACATCAGAACAGTCTTCGGAAACATGGACAATACATTGCCGTCAACTGCGGCGCCATTCCGGAAGGAACAATCGATTCTGAACTTTTCGGACATGAAAAAGGTTCATTTACAGGAGCTTTATCCGATCGGAAAGGTTATTTCGAAGTAGCCGACGGAGGAACAATTTTTTTGGATGAAGTAGGAGAATTACCCACATCAACCCAAGCCAGATTACTTCGTGTTCTCGAAAACGGAGAGTTCATCAAAGTAGGCTCATCCAAAGTGCAAAAAACAAATGTGAGAATTGTTGCTGCAACAAATGTAAATCTTACCCAGGCAGTTATAAGCGGAAAATTCAGAGAAGATCTTTATTATAGGTTGAACACTGTTCCCATTCAAATTCCTCCGTTGAGAGACAGAAAAGAAGATATTCCTCTCCTTTTCAGAAAATTTGCAAGTGATTTTGCTGAGAAATACCGGATGCCGGCCATTCATCTTACATCAAGCGCCGAACTGGTTTTATTGAATTATCGTTGGCCGGGGAATATTCGCGAGCTGAAAAATATAACGGAAAGATTATCCATCATTGAACAAGACCGAGAAATATCATCAGAGGTACTAAAACAGTATCTTCCTGAAATTGATATGGAAAAGCATCCAGTGCTTGTCCGTCAAAGTAGTGAACAAAAAAGTTTCAATAGTGAACGTGAAATTCTCTATCAGGTTTTATTTGATATGAAAAAAGATGTCAATGATTTGAAAAAACTTGTTCATGAAATAATGTCAGGTTCCGCAGTTCATCCGGTAGAACATGTAGATGTAACCCGTCATTATCCTTCTGTAGAGGTAAAAAATATTACTCACAATGAAAATATAGAAGATATAAACGAAATACAAGAAGAAACTTTATCTCTCGAAGAAGTTGAAAAAGACATGATAAAAAAGGCACTGGAAAGACATAACGGCAAACGCAGAAATGCTGCAGAAGACCTGAAAATTTCAGAACGCACTTTGTACCGCAAAATTAAAGAATATAACCTGGATTGATAAATTGAAAATTTCAGTATGAAAAGCATCATTTTGCTCTTTTTTTCAATAATATTGTTTTCAACATGCTCCATTTCATATCAATTCAATGGTGCATCCATCAATTATGACGAAGTAAAGAGCATTTCGATTCATGACTTTCCCAATCAGGCATCTTTGGTTTATCCTGAATTATCCAATATGTTCAGCCAAAGGTTGAGGCAAAGATACATGAATCAAACCCGTTTAAAATTGATCCAACAAAATGCCGATCTGGATTTGGAAGGAGAAATTACCGGATACGAAATTGCTCCGATGGCCGTTAAAGAAGATGGTTATGCCTCTCAAACAAAATTAACGGTAACTGTCAGAGTCAGATACTCTAACCGGGTTAAACCTGCAGAAGATTTTGAACAAACATTTTCTTCCCATAAAGAATTTGATAGTTCCAGGCTTTTGAGTGATGTCGAACGCGAACTCTGTACGCAAATTACAGATGAAATAACCGATATGATTTTTAACGCAACAGTAGCAAATTGGTAATGACTCAGGAAGAAATCATACAATTAATGGAAAATCCTTGTTTACTGAATAAGGATACTTTACCACATATTCGTCGTTTGACCGAAGAATTTCCTTATTTCCAAACGATTCGCATGCTGTATGTGATGAACCTGAATCAAATAAAAAATCTGTCTTTTTATTCCGAACTAAAACTTGCGGCAATGTATGCAAGTGACAGAAAGAAGCTTTTTTATCACATAACAGGAGAACAATTTGCCGATTTAAAAGGTTATACGCAAAAATATCAATCGGATCTTTCTATTGATAAAACTTTTTCTTTAATAGAAAATTTCCTTTCCGGAACTGAAGAAACTGATAATGATCTGGAAATAGCAATCAATCCTGAAAATCCATTTATCGGAGATTATTCTTCTTATGTATTACAGGAACCCGTAGAAAACACAGAAGATACAGACAATCCTCTAATGCATCAGGATATCATTGATAATTTCCTGGAAGAAGATAAAAAACAAGCCATAAAAATTACCCTTGAACCGGATCCGGCATCTCCTGTCAATGAACCCAGACTCGAAGAGCCTGTTGAAAATCAAGGAGAAGATATGTTTTTTATGGAAACTTTGGTCAATATTTACATCAAACAGGGAAGATATGCCAAAGCAATTAAAATATTTGAAAAACTAAGTTTGAATAATCCGGAAAAAAGTGTTTACTTTGCAGACCAAATTCGGATACTTCAAAAAAAGATTAATAACGAAAAATAAATAAAAATGAGCGCTTTATTCATTCCAATTACAATTTTAATAGTACTTGCTGCTATGCTTCTCGTCTTCATTGTATTGATTCAAAATTCAAAAGGTGGGGGTTTGGCTTCTGGTTTTTCTTCATCTAACGCGGTTATGGGTGTAAGAAAGACAACTGATTTTTTGGAAAAAGCAACATGGTCATTAGCCGGTTTTGTTATTGTAATGTGTATTGTAGTTTCTGCATTAACACATACTCCTACTGTAGCTAAAGAATCAGAAATGAAAGAACAGATTCAAAACGCAGGTTCTCCTGTTGATCCGAATGCTATTTCTCCTTTTGAAAATCAGGCTCCGGCAAATAATCAGGGACAACAACAAGCTCCGGAACAAAAATAATCTTCTTCAATAAGAAGATACACGGAACATACAAAATCGCGGAAAATCACAGGATTTAGAAATAATTTTCAACCTGTGGTTTTCCGCAATTTTATATATCCTGCGTTCTATTTTTATTCTAAATAAGTATACCCATACAACCCGGAACGATAGTTAGAAAGAAACTCTCTCCCCTCCTCTACCGATATAACACCTTCTTTCATTGAAGATGTAACCCAGGACTCGACTGTACGTACCAACTTTTTAGGATTGTATTGAACATAATCTAATACATCTGCAATTGTCTCACCGTCAATCACCTGCTCGATTTCAAATGAATCTTTGTTGACAGAAATATGTACGGCATTGGTATCCCCAAACAGATTATGTAAATCTCCGAGAATCTCCTGATAAGCGCCTACCAAAAATACACCGATATAATAAGGTTCTTTTCCTTTCATCGCATGCACAGGTAAATGATAGGTATAATTCTGCATGTTGATGAAATTATCTATCTTCCCATCAGAGTCACAGGTAATATCCTGTAAAGTTGCCGTCCGTGAAGGTTTTTCATCCAATCGGGAAATAGGTACAATCGGGAAAACCTGATCAATGGCCCAAGAGTCCGGTAATGATTGGAATAAAGAGAAATTACAGAAATATTTATCCGGTAACATTTTAGAAATTTTCCTCAATTCTTCCGGAGCATGTTTCATGCTGCTGGCCATTTGATATACTTCACGGGCGATTGACCAATACAAACGTTCGACTTGCGCCCTTGTTACCAAATTCAACATACCCAGACTGAACAAATCAAGCGCTTCTTCCCTGATCTGTTGGGCATCATGCCAGGTTTCGATCAGTCGCGGATGATTCATTTCATCCCATAATTTATATAGATCTTTCACCAATTCATGAGCATCTTCAGGAAGATTTTCATCTTCATCCCATTCCGGTAAAGTTGCAGTTTCAAGCACTTCAAAAATAAGAACAGAATGATGGGCAGTCAAAGAACGACCCGACTCAGTAATAATATTGGGTTGAGGAATATTATTTTTCATACAAACATCAACCAAGGTCGAAATAGAGTCATTCACATATTCCTGAATAGAATAGTTCATGCTGCTTCCACTGCTTGATGAACGGGTTCCGTCGTAATCGACTCCCAATCCGCCACCGATATCCACAAATTCTACGTTGTATCCCATCTGATGTAGTTGAACATAAAATTGAGACGCTTCACGCAGGGCTGTTTTTATACGCCTGATTTTTGTAACCTGGCTTCCGATATGGAAATGAATCAATTTCAGACAATCCTGAAGTTTATTTTTTTCAACAAAATCAAGCGCTTCCAATAACTCACTGGAAGAAAGGCCGAATTTGCTGACATCTCCGCCGGATTCTTCCCATTTTCCGCTTCCGGCGCTAGCCAGTTTGATACGAATGCCAATATTCGGCCTAATTTTAAGCTTTTTAGAAAGTTCGGCAATCAGTCTTAACTCGTTCAGTTTTTCAACAACAAGAAAAATCCGCTTACCCATCTTTTGAGCTAAAAGGGCAAGTTGGATATAATCCTCATCTTTATATCCGTTGCAGATAATCAAAGAATCATTGCTTGTATTGATGGCTAAAACCGCATGCAATTCAGGTTTGGAACCGGCTTCCAGTCCGATATTGAATTTTTTGCCATGACTGACAATCTCTTCAACCACCTGGCGCATTTGATTTACCTTGATAGGATAAATGATAAAATTTTTTGCAGTATAATTATATTCTTCGGCTGCAATTTTAAAACAATTGGATATCTTTTCAATCCGGTTATCCAATATGTCAGAGAATCGAATCAAAAGAGGCGCCGCTACATCGCGAACAATCAATTCATCCATTAATTCTTTCAGATCCACACTGGCAGCTCCTTTTTTCGGAGTCACTGTGATATGTCCTCTTTCATTGATAGAAAAATAGTCCAAACCCCAACCATTGATGTTATACAATTCAGCAGAATCTTCAACACGCCATTTTCTCATTTCCTGATAAATAAAAAGTTTAGAATTAGTAAATTTGCTGCGAAAGTAATAAATAGTTTTTTTCTATGCTATTGATTTTCATTGTATTTTTGCAAATCATATTAAATATACGCTTTCATGAATTCATCCAAAGTCTATTTTACTGATTTCAGCGCCAATCCGGGAAAAAATATTTTCAAAAAATTAAGCTTGTTATTGCAACAGGCCGGAATGCAACATCTTGATTTTAACAAAAAATTTGTTGCGATTAAAATTCATTTCGGAGAACCGGGAAATATGGCATATCTGCGCCCTAATTTCGCTTTCCGATTGGTAAAAGAAATAAAAAAACTCGGAGGAAAACCTTTTCTTACTGATGCCAATACCTTATATAGCGGTCGACGCTCAAATGCTCTGGATCACTTGGAAGCTGCTTATGAAAACGGATATTCTCCTTTTTCAACAGGTTGCCATGTAATTATTGCCGATGGAATTAATGGCATGGATTACAGGGAAATAGAAATTAACGGCGAATATTGTAAGACAGCAAAAATAGGTTCTGCCATCGCCGATGCTGATATTGTCATCTCTATGAATCATTTCAAAGGACATGAGCAAACCGGATTCGGCGGAGCTTTGAAAAATCTGGGAATGGGTTCCGCTTGTGTTATGGGCAAAAAAGAAATGCATTCGTCATCCACTCCGAATATTGAAACAGAAAATTGCACAGGATGTTCTATCTGTGTCAAATCCTGTCGGCACGATGCAATCCATTTGAATAAAGATAAAAAAGCCAAAATCAATACGGCTGTTTGTGTCGGATGCGGACAATGTATTGCAGTCTGCCAATTCGATGCAGCTCAGGTAGATTGGTCCAGCACTCCCGACGAATTAAATTACAAGATTGCAGAATATACCAAAGCTGTAATCCAGGATAAACAACATTTCCACATCAATTTTATCGTGAATGTATCTCCTGATTGTGATTGTTGGGGATTTAATGATGTACCGATTGTTCCTGACATCGGTATGTTGGCATCATTTGATCCGGTGGCTCTTGATCAAGCTTCTGTTGATTTAGTCAACAAAGCGCCCGCCATCAAAGGAAGCCGGTTGGGAGACAAACATAATCATCATGATCATCAAGGAGATAAATTTCATGCAGTCCATCCTCATACCAACTGGAAATCAGGATTGCTCCATGCGGAAAAAATTGGAGTCGGAACGATGAAATATGAGTTAATTTGTATCTGAAATTTTTGATTAATTATGACTTTAGAATATCTTACAAATAAAAAGAACTTCTTTCTTCTCGCTGGTCCTTGCGTTATTGAAGGAGAAGAAATGGCGATGCATATAGCTGAAAAAGTATATAAAATAACTCAGAAACTGAAAATTCCTTATGTTTTTAAAGGATCCTTCAAAAAAGCTAATCGTTCAAAAATTGATTCTTTCACCGGAATCGGAGATAAAAAAGCATTGGAAATATTAAGAAAAGTTGGTGAGACTTTCCATATACCTACTGTAACAGACATACATGAAATTGCCGATGCTTACATCGCTACAGAATATGTGGATATATTACAGATTCCAGCCTTTTTGTGCCGTCAAACGGATTTATTGGTTGCCGCAGCCGAAACAGGGAAAACAGTCAATATCAAAAAGGGACAGTTTTTATCTCCGGAAGCAATGAAATTTGCTGTGCAAAAAGTAATAGATGCGGGAAATAATAATGTCATGATTACCGAAAGAGGAACTACTTTTGGTTATACAGATCTGATCGTCGATTATCGTGGTATTCCGACAATGCAATCATTCGGTTTTCCTGTGATATTGGATGTGACACATTCTTTGCAACAACCCAATCAGACAAGCGGAGTTACAGGAGGCTTGCCACAGTTGATTGAAACCATCGCTAAAGCAGGAATAGCTGTTGGTGTCGATGGTTTGTTCATCGAAACACACACTGATCCGAAAAATGCAAAATCCGATGGAGCCAATATGCTCCAATTAGACTTATTGGAACCTCTTTTGAAGAAATTGGTTAAGATCCGGGAAGCGGTAAACAATTGAAAATGGAAAATTTTCCATTTTCAATTAAATTTTGTACTTTTGTACAAAATTCATGGGCTTGACCGGTTTTGACAGCGGGCAGAAGTGGTTTGTAAGCATGCAGTGCGTCGTTGTCCGGCACTTTAATCTCGGATGATAAACAATTAACTGGCGAAAATAATTACGCTCTCGCTGCTTAATCGAAGTATAGTAGATTTCAAGCTTTATCCTTACACCAGGTGTTTGGACGAGATATCACCCGGAAGCTGTGGCTTCGAAGCAATCCGAACCGGTGGTACAGCAATATCGGAGATAGTTTGAAGAAAGTCCCGGTCTTTGAATGAAAATAAGGGAATAAGCTTAACGTTGGTGGCTTCGGTCTTGCGTTAAGACGAAAATCAAGGCGAAGATAAGCATGTAGAAAGCAAATTAATTCCTCGTTTGGACGGGAGTTCGACTCTCCCCAGGTCCACTAACAATTGAAAATTGAAAAAGGACAATTGAGAATGAAGGTTTACACACAAAAATCATTTTCAATTGTCCATTTTCTTTCTCCCTAATCCGCAAAGTACAATATAACTGAATTTTTCTTCATATTTTGATCCGATAAATAATTCTTTCCCTCATTAGTTTCAATATATTGAAACTTTCATTATCTTTGAGGCATGATTGAACGGACAATAACAGCATACAAGCATTATTTCCTAGATTTTATAGAAACACTTGAAGAGGGTGCTACTAAAAAAATATTCTATTCACTTGATATGTTGAAAACTCAACACAGGATCTCGGAAAAATTTATAAAATATATCAGAGATGATATTTTTGAATTGAGAGCCGAATACGAGGGCAATATTTATCGTGTATTTTTTTGTTTCGATGAAGGAAATATCGTAATCTTATTCAACGGATTCCAGAAGAAAAGACAAAAAACGCCTGAAAATGAAATTAATAAAGCAATAAGATTAAAGGATGAATATTATGCAAACAAATAAGAACCTCACAAGCATCGATGATATGATGGATAACCTATATGGCAAAGCCGGAACTCCCGAACGTGAACAATTCCGGAGAGAAGCCTATGCTTATTGTATGGGACAAGTAATTCACGATGCACGAAAAAGTGAAAAAGTAACACAAGAAGAACTTGCCAAGAGAATTGGCGCTAGTAAATCGTATATTTCCCGCATCGAAAAAGGCACAATAGAGCCGAGCGTTGGTACTTTTTATCGCATCATTGATGCGCTGGGCCTAAGGATTGAGATTACTAAGCCGATTTTTCAATAACAAATTACAACTCAATAATTGAAAATGGACAATTGAGAATGATTTTTGTAAATCATCACTGTCAATTGTCCATTTCTAATTTTCAATTTCTCTCAATCCTGATCCTCGCATCTACAGCGATAATGCCATTTTCTGTTGCAAGTAAAGGATTAATATCCATTTCTTTAATTTCGGTAGCAAAACGAAGAAGAGCAGAAAGACGAACAATAATTTCAGCAAATTGATTTTCGTCAACGCCTTTTTGACCTCTGGCTCCCTGAAACACTTTATATCCTCTTAAAGAATGAATCATGGAAATTGCTTCTTCTTTTGCTAATGGCGCTAATCCGGAGGCTACATCCTGGAATATTTCCACAAAAATTCCCCCCAATCCGCAAAGTACAATATGACCGAATTTTTCTTCATATTTTGAACCGATAAATAATTCTTTCCCTTTAATCATGGGTTGAATCATCACATGGGTTGCATCGGGAATACTCATTAATCTCTCAAATTCAATAGCCAAATGTTCTTCCGAACGAATATTCAGGACAACTCCACCTACATCTGATTTATGGATAGGGCCTACACATTTGGCAACCACCGGATATCTGACTTCACGCGCAAACTGTGAAATTTCTTCCCATTTATTGGAAACCAATTCTTTTACAAAAGGAATACCTGCCGCCCGGAAAAGTTCCTGGACCAATTTGGGTTGAATATAACCATCATCCGGAATACCATCTATAATCCTCCGGATCAGAGGGACATCGACACCTTTTAGCTCCAATGTATTGGCCAGGGGATGAGAGGTCTTGATTATTTTTGTCAAAGCATTGGCCAGCCCTACTTCATCACTGAAATTTACATGTCCTTTTTTGACAAAAAAATCCGTTTCATCCCATGCCGTACTTACCGAAGGAAGAATTGGAAATATGGGTTTAACACAAGTCTGCATTTTCTTATCCAACACATCATAAGCTTCATAAACACGCGTCAATCCGGGACTTCCGAAAATAACGGCAATCGCATCAATGGCTTTATTTTTTTCACAAAAATCAATGGCGAGACTTAAATGATCTGGTCCTCCGGTTCCCAAAATATCAATAGGGTTACTAATTGCTGTTCCCGGCAATAGTTTTTGTTTTAATTTTTCAGCTTCCAGTGTTCCTGATAATTGAGGAATATTCAATCCTCCTTTGGATAAAGCGTCGGTTAAGATTACAGCAGGACCTCCTGCGTGTGTCACAATAGCAATATTTTTACCTTTCACTTCTTTCAGGGTGAAAACTGCCGCAACTGTTGCCAACTCTTCACGGCTGTAACAACGTACAACTCCTGCTTTACGGAAAAGCGCTTCAACTGCCAAATCAGGATTCGCCATCGCTCCCGTATGAGAAGAAGCCGCGCGTATTCCTGATTCCGAACTGCCGGACTTGATTGCTGCAATACGACAACCTTTTCGGATCAAAGAAGTGGTATGCTCCAACAGTTTATCCGGATTTTTAATACTTTCAATATATAAAAGCTTGATTTTAGAATCTTTTTTCGGATCAAAATTTATATCCATGTATTCCAATACATCTTCAACTGCAATTTGGGTTCCGTTTCCGATAGACCAAACGGAATTAAACCTTAATCCCATTCTGATGGAGGATTCCATGATGAACAAAGCTGTTCCTCCTGAACTGGAAATCATATCAACTCCAAAAGCATCAAATTCGGGAATAGGAAGAGTAAACAGACTATGGTGATAGCGGTTCATCATTCCAATGCAATTGGGACCGATCAAACAAGCTCCGGCATCATTGATCACCTTTACAATTTGTTGCTCCAACAATCCCCCTTCTTTGGTTTCTTCCCCAAATCCGGCAGTAAACATGATAAATGCTTTTACACCTTTTTGTTGAGCCAAAATAGCGATCGTCTCCAAACACAAATGTGCAGGAATCGCAATAATAGCCAAATCTGTCTGAGGTATTTCAGATACATGCGAATAAGACTTCAGTCCCTGCACCTCTGTTTCTTTAGGATTGACAACATATAGATTGCCGGCAAATTTTCCGTTGATCAGATTTCTCACACAATTACCACCTGGTTTTGCAGTAGTGTTCGATCCGCCAATCACAACAATGCTCTTGGGGTTAATTAACTCCTGGTTAATCATAAATTATGTGTTTAAAGATACTTAATTTTGAGTGAAGAACTAAGAATTTTACCATACGTGAACCAAAATTCTTCACTCTTAGTTCTTAATTCTTCACTTTCTAAATGGTAATTTCACAACTTTTGCTTCCATATCTTTATTCCGGATCCGGATAAAGATTTTGGAATCAACTTTGGCATATTCCGGTTTCACATAACCTAAACCAATGCCCTTTTTCATCATGGGCGACATGGTTCCGGAAGTAACGATCCCGATCGGATTGCCTGATTCATCTACAATTTCGTAACCATGACGGGGAATTCCTTTTTCCAACAATTCGAATCCGCAAAATTTACGATTCATTCCATTTGCTTTTTGTTTTTCAAGAATATCCCTGGAAATAAAATTTTTACCTTCTACAAATTTGGTAATCCAACCTAATCCGGCTTCCAGCGGAGATGTAGTATCATCCAGGTCATTTCCATACAAACAGAATCCCATTTCTAAACGCAATGTATCTCTTGCGCCTAAGCCAATCGGTTTGATTCCAAATTCTTCTCCTACTTTAAAGACAGCTTCCCAGATTTGTTCTCCTTGTACAGGATAAAAATAAAGTTCAAAACCTCCGGCTCCCGTATAGCCTGTGTTGGAAATAATCACTTCTTTGACTCCGGCGATTTCTCCAATTGTAAATCCATAATAAGGAATTGCAGACAAATCAATAGAAGTCAACTTTTGCAGGATAGTTAAAGCTTTTGGCCCTTGTATTGCCAATTGAGCTGTATGATTAGATGCATTTTCCAGAACAACACCTTCGGTATTTTGTTTTTTACACCATTCCCAGTCTTTTTCAATATTGGCTGCGTTGACTACAAGCATATATTTTTCGGTTTCCATATGATAAACCAGCAAGTCATCAATGATTCCGCCTTGTTCATTCAGTAAGCAAGTGTACTGCGCTTTTCCTATCGGAAGAACAGATACATCATTGGAAGTTATTTTCTGCAAATAAGCCAGGGCATCAGGCCCTTTCACCCAAAATTCACCCATGTGAGAAACATCAAAAACACCGGCTGCATTGCATACGGTTTGATGTTCGTCGATAATTCCCGAATATTCGATGGGCATGTTGTAACCTGCGAATTCATGCATCTTTGCCCCTAAAGATGCATGAATGGAAGTAAATGGAGTTTTTTTCATGTTTATGTTGATTTTAATTTATTAATATGTTAATGTACCAAATAACAAAAATATTAGCTCATTGGCATATTAGCATATTGGCATATTGAAACAATTACCTGGGTTGCCTTTTCCATAGACTGTATAGATATAAACTCATAACGGCCATGAAAGTTCAATCCACCGGCAAAAATATTTGGACAAGGTAATCCTTTGAATGATAACTGGCATCCGTCAGTACCTCCTCTGATTGCTTTAACAGTGGGAGTTACACCTGATTTTACCATTGCCTGATAGGCTAAATCGATGATATGTTTTTTAGGTTCAACAATTTCCTTCATATTCCGGTATTGTTGTTTGATTTCTAACTGTGTACTGTTCGGATATAATATGTTGAGAAAAGAGGTTATCTGTTCCAGTTTTTTCAATCGATATTCAAAGATTTCTTTGCTGTGATCTCTGACTATGTAGGATAAAGATGCTTCTTCTACTGTTCCAGTCATTCCTGTTAAGTGGAAAAATCCTTCATAATCCTCTGTGTGTTCGGGTCTTTGTTCGGGAGGAAGCAGGGATGCAAATTTCATTGCCAGCAATGAAGCATTGATCATTTTGTTCTTGGCATAACCGGGATGTACATTTCTTCCTTTGAAAGTAATTTTGGCTCCTGCGGCATTGAAATTTTCGTATTCCAATTCTCCGACTTCGCCTCCGTCCATAGTATATGCCCAATCGCAGCCAAACAACTGAACATCGAATTTGGATGCGCCCATTCCGATTTCTTCATCCGGGGTGAATGCTATACGGATTTTTCCGTGTTTGATTTCGGGATGTTCCTGTAAATATTGAACAGCTGTGATGATTTCTGCAATACCGGCTTTATCATCAGCACCTAACAATGTTTTCCCGTCTGTTACGATCAAATCTTCACCGATATGATTTTTTAATTCAGGGAAATCATTAGGAGAAAGAATAATATTTTCTTCTTTACAAAGGATAATATCATTTCCGTCGTAATTTTTTACAATTCGAGGATTGACGTTGGCTCCTGTCATATCCGGACTCGTATCCAAATGAGCGATAAATCCGATAACAGGGAGCTTTTGGGTAGTATTGGCCGGAAGCGTTGCCATCAGATAAGCATGTTCATCGAGGGTTATTTCCTGCAATCCCATACTTTCCAATTCACTTTTCAAGGCTTGAGCAAATACCATTTGTTTGGCAGTACTGGGCGTAACTCCTGTACTTTCATCTGATTGAGTATCGAAAGATACGTATTTCAAAAAGCGGTCGGTGACGTTCATAATTACTTAAATTGAAAATGGATAATTGATGCAAATATATAAAAGGTGGTTCAGATTACTGTTTTTAATTCTTCATTTTCTTTGATTAATTTCAGATTTCTCATGTGATACACAATTACATTGTTCTCCTCGAATCTTTTATAAGCAAATCCCCATTGGGTCTTGCTTTTAGAGTCTTTATATACATATAATAAACAATTTACTTCTTTTCCCAGTTCTTCATATGGAGATGGTCTGTGAGTAAGGATTCCACCAAGATTTGAGTAAATCGCTTGAATTATTTTTGTTCTCTTTTGATTTGCTCTATTATTGGATACTAACCCTTCTCTGATTAAATATTCAGTATACTCATCTATAATACTATATACACTTGGTTTAATTAATATCATGGATTTGGTATTAGTCTGTTTATCGATTCTTCCCACATTTTTGAAAATCGTTCAAGGGTAATACAATCTTTAGCTTCCTCTTCAAAACTTAATTGTGGTTTCAATGAAGAGCTTTCTTCACAAGCCATGCTTGGAAGGTTTGTAAAGTAATCTAATTCTTGTTCTGTAATATATATTTCTTCCATATCATTGTGTTTTTTAATCTAAATTTATAAATTCTTCATACTCAATTGAACACGTTTTCTTTCCGGATCGATACTCAGAACTTTTACTTGGACATGTTGATGAATGGAAACAATTTCTGTCGGATCGGAAACAAAACGATCAGCCATTTCGGAAATGTGAACCAATCCTTTTTCCTTGATACCTATATCGACAAAGCATCCGAAATTTGTGATATTGTTGACAATGCCGGGCAAAACAAGCCCTTCTTTCAAATCATTAATCGTTTTGATATTTTTATCAAATTCAAAGACTTTGATGATTTTTCTGGGGTCTCGTCCCGGTTTATCCAATTCTTCCATGATATCCAGCAGAGTAGGCATTCCGATATGTTTGTCAACATATTTTTCCAATTTCAATTCGTGCTTTAATTTTTTATTGGAAATCAATTCTGTTACATCACATTTCAAATCTTTAGCCATTGATTCTACAACATAATAACTTTCAGGATGCACGGCAGAGTTATCCAACGGATTTGCTGCATCCGGAATGCGAAGGAAACCCGCACATTGTTCAAAAGCTTTATCTCCCAAACGAGTAACTTTCTTCAACTCTTTACGATCTTTGAACGGCCCGTTTTTCGTACGATAATCAACAATATTTTGAGCTAAAGTAGGTCCCAGACCTGAAACATAAGTCAACAAATGTTTACTGGCCGTATTGAGATTAACGCCCACCAGATTCACACAATTTTCAACGGTTTGATCCAGTGATTGTTTCAATTTACTTTGATCTACATCATGTTGATATTGCCCCACTCCTATCGATTTCGGATCGATCTTTACAAGTTCAGCCAATGGATCCATCAACCGGCGGCCAATACTAACCGAACCTCTGACAGTTACATCGTATTCCGGAAATTCATCCCGGGCAGTTTTGGAGGCTGAATAAACGGAAGCGCCATCTTCGCTGACCACGAAAACCTGCACTTTACGATCATAACGCAAGTTGGTGATAAATTCTTCTGTCTCACGGCTTGCTGTCCCGTTACCTATGGCAATTGCATCAATATTATAGGTACTGACTAAAGAAACGATTTTAGCTCCGGCTTTAGCTTTCTCATTCTGAGGAGGATGAGGATAAATGGTTTCATTATGCAACAAAGTCCCCTGAGCATCCAGGCATACCACTTTGCAACCGGTTCTGTATCCGGGGTCAAGCGCTAAAACTCTTTTCTGTCCGAGCGGTGGAGAAAGAAGCAATTGCCTCAGATTTTCGGCAAAAACTTTAATGGCTTGTTCATCTGCTTTTTCTTTGGAAATGGATGCAAATTCTGTTTCTATCGATGGTTTAAGCAAGCGTTTATAACTATCTTTAACCGCAGTTTTTACATGTTCGGAAGAAGTTGTTGTTCCCTTAACAAATTTTCTGTTCAATGCTTCTATACATCGCTCATCTTCAGGAGATATTGTTACTTTAAGGAAGCCTTCGGATTCTCCGCGCCTCACAGCCAATAAACGATGGGAAGAACAACGGGAAAGGGATTCACTGAAATCAAAATAGTCACGATACTTAGCGGCCTCTTCTTCTTTTCCTTTCGCCAATTTGGACGAAATAATCGCTTCTCTGCTGAAAATATTGCGGACGGAATTTCTGGCCGATTCATTTTCGTTTACCCATTCGGCAATGATATCGCGAGCGCCTTGCAGGGCTTCTTCCGAATCTTTGACGTCGCCTTTCACGTAATCCATCGCTTTATCTTCAATATTTTTCTCAAATTGAAGCATCATAATTTTAGCCAAAGGTTCCAGTCCTTTTTTACGGGCAATTTCAGCTTTCGTTTGTCTTTTGGGTTTGTATGGCAGATAAATATCTTCTAATTCGGTACTATCCCAACAATCTTCGATACGTTTTTTCAGTTCGGGAGTCAGTTTTTCCTGTTCTTCGATTGAATTCAGAATAGTTTCTTTGCGTTTGCTGAGTTCCTGAAATTTTCCATACAATTGTTTGATTTCAGAAACTACCGTTTCATCCAAACCACCGGTTATTTCTTTCCGGTAACGACTGATAAATGGGATTGTTGCCCCATCATCCAGTAATTCAATTGTTTTAGAGATTTGTCTTTCCGAAACCTGAAGAGCCTTGGAAATAAGTTGAGGGTATATTGTTTGCATGTTCATTTATTTAATCTAGTTTTAATCCGAATTCGTCCACTAATTTTTGCAGATTTTCATTTTGTGCAGACATTACCTGATATTTTTCCCGGTCAGTATAAGCCAGTTGTTTTTTATTTTCTTCGGTAATTTTGATAATCATTTTGATATGAGAGTTTTTCAGCGAAGAACGTAGATATTCCATAATGGAAGTAGCATCTTCTTCCAAGCGTTCTTGTTGTCCCTGATTAAAAACTTCTATTTCAAAAGTATGTTTATCAATCAGTTGAAGGGAAGAATTGATCATTGTAGCCTTCAAATGGCTTTTTTCTTTACTTAAAGTCTGGGCATAATCGTTCCAGGACTTCATCAGATTTTCAATAGAAAAAGTTTCGTCCTGCAGTACCGTTTGAACCTGAGAAGAAGAAGCTTTATTTTCCGTTTCTCCATGTGGATTTTTCAAAGAGATTCCCAGTGTTTTTCTGGAAACCACTTTGGTTTTTGTCTCCTGAGTTATCTCAGGTTGAAGCGGTTGTTGTACCTGAGGAATTATCTTTTCCGGTTGTTGAGGAAGCGTTTGCGGCTGAGCTTGTTGATTAGCCTGGACTTGCTGAACCGGAGACGTTGCAATCGGTTCAATCACTGTTTTTTTTTTATCGGATTCCACTTGTGCAGGATCCGACAACTGGCATAAACGAATCAATAAGAGTTCGACCAGCAATCTTTTATTTTTACTTAAACGATAATTCAAATCACATTCGTTGGATAATTCAATGGCTTTGTATAAAAATGAATTTTCGCAACGGGCGGAAAATTCCAGATATCTTTTTTTAATTACATCTCCAACTTCGAACAGGACAATGGTTTGAGGATCTTTGCATACCAATAAATCACGGAAATGAGAAGAAAGGCCGGTCACAATATTCTGTCCTTCAAAACCTTTACTCAGGATTTCATTTAAAATGAGGAGTACCTCTCCTACCCTTCTTTGCAAAATAGCATCAGTGAGTTTGAAATAATATTCATAATCGAGAACATTCAGGTTTTCAATAACAGCGCTGTAAGTTATATTTCCTCCGGTATAGCTGACAACCTGATCAAAAATAGAAAGAGCATCACGCATTCCTCCATCTGCTTTTTGAGCGATTACGTTCAAAGCTTCCGGTTCAGCATTCACACCTTCCTGTTTGGCAACATGTTGCAAATGGTCAACCGTATCATTGATACTGATTCTGGTAAAGTCATAAATCTGGCAACGGGACAAAATAGTAGGAAGTATTTTATGTTTTTCCGTTGTTGCAAGGATAAAAACAGCATGATGAGGCGGTTCTTCCAATGTTTTGAGGAAAGCATTGAATGCCTGTGTAGATAACATGTGCACCTCATCAATGATATATACCTTGTATTTTCCTATCTGCGGTGGGATTCTCACCTGTTCTATCAATGAACGGATATCTTCAACCGAGTTGTTGGATGCGGCATCAAGCTCATGGATATTATATGACCGTTGCTCATTGAATGAAGTACATGATTCACATTGATTACAGGCTTCTCCTAAAGGTGTGGGATTCATGCAATTGATCGTTTTGGCAAAAATACGCGCACAGGTCGTTTTCCCCACTCCACGAGGACCACAAAACAAGTAAGCATGAGCCAGTTTATTGTTATGAATTGCATTTTTTAACGTAGCAGTCAATGACTTTTGTCCCACTACCGATTCAAAAGTGGTTGGTCTGTATTTTCTGGCCGATACAATATAATTATCCATTCGGAAAGTTTTATGTTTTAAGTTTTATGTTATCCGTTTGCGAAATAGCAAATGTACAAAATTATTTATATTTTTGCAGAAATTCCATAAAGTCAGATGAACAAATTCACAAGTTTATTCCGGAAATACAGCGGGAAGATAAACAAATATTATCTTACATTCGCTATTTTTTTGGTTCTTACATTTTTTGTAGGAGAAAGCAATCTTTATAAACGTTATCAATACGACCAGAAAATAAAATTTCTGAAATCCCAGATTCAGGAATATCAACATAATATCGAGGATAGTAAAGCTAAATTAGATGCTTTACGCACTGATAACGAAAATCTGGAACGTTATGCACGCGAGCAATTTTTAATGTCGAAACCAGACGAGGAAATCTTCATCATAAAATGATGGAAAATTGCAATATGAGTAAATTTAAAAATTACATTTTCTACACTTCAGCCATTCTATTGTTAGTTTCAGCAGTATTATTTGATTTCGGTTTTTCGTTTGTCCCCTATTTGTATGCGATTGCCGCTGCAGGGATAGCAGTTTGTTATATGACAAGTCCTTATAAAGGAACGAATGTACGCATGAAACGATTGCATGGTTATCTTGTGCTTTCCGGTATCTTGCTGGTAGCATCTTCCTATTTCATGTTCAAAGGAGGAAAAGAATGGATCATTTGTTTACTGATTTCTGCGGTATTACAACTTTATACATCCCTCGTAAAAGTGAAGGGTGAAGAGTGAACTGTGAGGTTCGCTTCGCTCTCTGTGAGTGTAAACTCACTATTCATGGCGAAGCCTCGTCGCTCACAAATAATATACAATAATTTTGACGAGACACTTAAATGTTAATAAATTGAACTTAGAAACTGTTTAAAAAATTTTCACATTGAAATCGGTATGAACACTTTTGGGTGCACGGTACAAG
>JAVBLQ010000028.1:0-14606 GCA_031553435.1 Bacteroidales bacterium
TAAAAAAAGATTTTGATGGTAAAATTGATTTTTTTGGTGATGGAATAAAGTTTATTGATGATAAGTCCGATGCAATTTTACCATATAGATTTCATATATGTATCGAAAATTCAAATAATATTCACTATTGGACAGAGAAAATTGCAGATTCAATACTTGGATTTAGTGTTCCTATATATTGTGGAGCTCCTAATATTTCTAATTATTTTCCTAAAGAGGCAATGTATGTGGTAGATATTAATCAATATGAAAATGTGAAATCAATTATATCTGAAATTTTACGATTCCCTGAAAAATATTATAATGAAAAATTGCCCTATTTGATTCAAGCTCGCGATATGTTATTGAATAAATATAATATTTTCCCAATGTTAGAAACATTTATTGAAAAAAATAAAATAGAACATTCTTTGTATGTTGAAGTTAAGCTGAA
The DNA here is from genome assembly GCA_031553435.1 of Bacteroidales bacterium. Classification (GTDB taxonomy): domain Bacteria; phylum Bacteroidota; class Bacteroidia; order Bacteroidales; family Azobacteroidaceae; genus JAVBLQ01. Next base: position 434 of record JAVBLQ010000028.1, read on the forward strand.
ACCTCTAAATAAATATATGGACTACAAAATAAAAATATTTTTTTTAAGAGGTAGAAGAAAACTGTATAAGATATTAAATGCTTTTTAAAATAAGATTTAGATTTATGGATCGAATAAAATATATTGATTCTGTAAAAGGTTTTGCGATTTTTTGTGTATTATGGGGACATTCTATCCAATATCTAAGAAATGGATATGATTTTTTTCACAATCTCATTTTTGAATTCATATATTCATTTCATATCCCTCTATTCTTTATTGTTAGTGGTTTTTTCTTTTCATCTTCGCTAAAACTTTCATGGGTTTCTTTCCTTCAAAAAAAAAGCACACAATTGTTATTGCCGTGTTTTGTTTGGAGCATTGTTTTTATGGCATTTAAATTATTAAACAACATATATTATAATGATTGTATTGATTGGAGGGTGATTTATACAATTATTATTCCATTTAAATGGCCTTTTTGGTTTTTAAAAGAATTATTTATCAGTAATTTTCTTATATATGTTTTATTAAAAATATTAAAAAAAGAGTGGTTGGCATTTATAATAAGCCTTTGTTTTGTCATGGTAAGTCCTTATTGTGAACTTCAAAGATTTCTTTTACCAATATTTTGGGCTGGCATATATATGAAAAGTAAATACCAATTTATGTCTAAACATATCAAAGATATTTTGCTTATTTTTGGTACAATATTTTTTATATCTTTGTTTTTTTGGAAAGGCGAATATACTATATATATGACAAGTTTCCCGGAATTATTTAATCTAAAAACATTCACTTTCAACTTTTCAAATATTGACATTTCAATTTTTCGTTTATTTATAGGGCTTTTTGGTGGTGTTTTTTGGATTACTTTATTTTACCTTATTTATGAAAAGGGTCATTTTTTTTGTTATATTGAAAAAGTAGGTACAGCTACTTTAGGTATTTATATACTTCAAACAATTATTTTGGAAAAGTTATTAAATAATGTTATTAACTTTCCGACAATTAATATTTGGATATACAACTTGATTATTACCCCAGCAATATCATTATTAGTTCTTATGGCTTGTTTTTATATTTATAAACTGACAAGTAAAAATACTTGGATGGGGTTATTGTTATATGGTAATTCATTTACAAAATTTTAGTTATGGATGTTTTTGTAATTAATCTTGAAAAAGATATTGATAGAAAGTCTTTTATTGAATCTCAGCTAAGCAATTTGAACATTTCCTTTGAGTTTGTAAAGGGAACTTTAGGAAAAGATATTTCAAAAGATGAGATTAATATGATTTATGATAAGAAAAAAACATTCAAAAATTTGTGTAGGGAATTAACAAAATCTGAAATTGGATGTGCGATAAGTCATATTGGTATATATAGGAAAATTGTGAATGAAAACATACCTTATGCCCTTATTCTTGAAGATGATGTTTGCTTGACAGAATCATTACCAGAAATATTGCAACAATTAGAAGGACAATTAGATCATCAAAAACCTGATTTGATTTTATTATCAAATGCTATTGTTGATGATAAACAAAAGGAGTCATTTTATCCAAATATTTACCCATTTAAATCTGGTTTTTTTACCTCTTCCTATATATTAACAAATTTAAGTGCAAAAATATTAATTGATGACTTGTTTCCCCTTAAAGATGTCGCAGATTGTTGGAATCGTTTGAAAAAAAATAAAGTGTTAAATATATATGCAATTAAATCAGCCTTAATTACACAGAATCAGGAGGAATTTGGGTCGTCTACCACAACAGATATACGGGCTAATATAAAAAAAACATTTATGAATATTTTTACTTATAAAGTCTGTCGTTTATTTTGGATAATGATAAATGCAATTATGGCAAGATATAATAAGCTTGTTAGACCTTATAGGGGCTTATACAAAGAATTGCAATAATTTAAGCAATGAATAGTACTGTTCTTTATTTCGTATCAATAATCGTGCACTTATCCCCTGAAACACGTTTTTTTGCATTTAAACGTTTCTTATATAGAATGGCAGGAGTCAAGATTGCCAGGGGTGTTCGTATTTGTTCTTCCTCTAAAATATTAGGCTCTGGTGAATTAAGTATTGGGGAGAATGCTTGGATTGGTCATAGAGTGTTGATTGTTACGTCATCGAAAATACAGATAGGTCGAGATGTGGATATAGCTCCTAATGTGTATATTGGGACTGGTACTCATAAAATTGATCCGAATGGAAAACGTTCTGCAGGAGAGGGTGTAAATGCCGATGTTATTATTGAAGATGGAGCTTGGATATGTGTAAATTCTACAATACTGCCGGGTGTCACAATCGGGGAAAAATGTGTTATAGCTGCAGGATCTGTAGTACAATGTAGTACAGAAAGTCAGTTTGTTTATGCTGGAATTCCTGCAAGAAAAATAAAAGAAATCATTGACTAAGATGGAAAAGTATCTACCTTTAATTACAGTTTCAATTGCTGTTAGTAATATTATTGGTCCAATGCCTCATGTAGGTGAGCTTTTTTCTTTGTATTTGTTGGGATTGTTAATTTTTTTTCTTCTTAAAGACAATAAGTTATCAATTGATAAATCAACTTTCTTCATTATCGTCGCTGCTGTTTTAAGTATATTTGTGAATAATCCTCCGGAGTTCTTTCATTCGTGGGAACGTCTGGGACAATTTGTTATTATCGCAGGAGTTATTTCCCCTCTGTTTCAAAACACAAAACTTCCTTTTTTGAGGGAAAAAATGTTTATGTGGTTGCTTAGAATTTCAGTATTAATAACTATTCTTTCATTTATTGGTTTTTTCTTTGGCATCAACTATATGCGCACTAGAGCAGAGTTCGGACATGTAGGGACGTTTGGTGGAATAACAGTTCATTCAATGATTTTGGGTCCTATTGCGGCAATCTCTCTTTTGTTTTCATTTAGTCTTGGGATGAAGAAGATTGATCTTCCTCTAGTTAAAAGAAGTGTATATTGGATAGTTGCAGGTGCTTCTTTTTTAACCATCTTATTAACAGCATCGAGATCTTCATTAATTGCATCTTTAATAGGAGTCTTATTTTTGATATATAAGTTAAATCAGAGACATCTTAATCTGTTTTTTAAATATATTATTGCAATTTTTGTATTACTTATTGTTTCTTTTCCTTTATGGGATTCTTATGCATTTTCAATCATGGAAAAGCAAAAAAGTAATACTCTTGCAGGAAGTACAACCTCTTCCCGAGATAGACTATGGAGTGCTAGAGAGAAGGAGTTTAAATCCAGTCCATTGTTTGGGGTTGGTTATGCTGCTGTTTCGGAGGATTTTGGTAATGCTTTTAATAAAGCAACAGGACAGATAGAGCCGGGAACCTCATGGGGAGCTGTTCTTTCCATGCTAGGAATATTAGGTTTTATCCCTTTTGTTTGGCTATTAGGAAGTAATTTTTATTTCTTATATAAAGATTCACAGAATACATATGTTTCAGCATTGTTGGGTGGTGTATTGATTTTTTTTGCGATACATATGATTGCTGAAGGTTATGTGTTTGGAGCAGGTAGTTTCTTGTTTTTTATGCTATGGTTAACAATTGGAACTGTAGTTGCTTATCGTAGAACAGACTTATTGGTTGATTAACATATGCAATTTGTTTTTTGGCAAAATATTCTTAGCATTCATCAGTCTGCTTTTTTGCGTAATTTGGCTGAGTCTTACTCTGTAACTTTAGTTGTAGAAGAAACCTTGAGTATAGATAGAAAGAAACAAGGATGGATTGATCCTAATTTTGGAGATGTAAATATTGTTACAAAGCCCAATGAAGATAAGTTGTATGAGTTATTAGATCTAAAAGATTCAATACATATATTTTCAGGAATTAATTCTTTTCCACTAATAACTTTTGCATTTCGGATTGCAGTAAAAAAAAAAGTGAAAATAGGAATTGTATCTGAACCTTTTAATTGGATGGGAATAAAAGGAAAACTCAGACTTGTTCATTATTTTTTGTTGCGATGGAGGTATGATAAGTATATAGATTTTATTTTGGTGATTGGTAACAGAGGCAGATGGTGTTATGAAAAAACGAAATTTTCGAAATTTAAAATTTATGATTGGGGTTATTTTACAGAGAACACTTATGTAGATATTTATGATAAAGAATCTAATCCGAAGAAAATAATTTTTGTTGGAAGTATTGATGAACGAAAAAATATTCTTTCTTTAGTTGACGCTTGTATCAGTATCTCGGATAAATCGCTTGAGCTTATTATAATTGGAACAGGACCTCTTGAATATATATTGAAAAATAAAATTAAAAATCATTCTTTTATTCATTTTTTAGGAGTTAAAAGTAATAAAGAAATTCCATCTTATATTTCAAATTCAGATTTATTACTTTTACCAAGTATTTTTGATGGCTGGGGTGCTGTAATAAATGAAGCCTTAATGTGTGGAATCCCTGTGATTGCTAGTGATAATTGTGGGGCATCTGTTTTATTAAAAGGTAATAGAGGTACTGTTTTTTCTATAAAGCAAAATAATTTGAAAGCAGTATTGATAGAGTTTATTAAACAAATTCCATATAGACAGGTAGAAAGACAAGCAATAAAAAATTGGACAGAAAAAGCGATTTCAGGACATGTGGCGGCTGATTATTTTGAGAAAATTATTTATTATGTTTATGAAAATCATGAAAAGAGACCGATTGCTCCTTGGATAGAAAAATAACGAATTATATGAAGATTTTACATACTATAACAGGCTTAGGAATTAATAGTGGAGGGCCAACCACTTGTACATATAACTTAATTAAAGGATTGAATAGGGAGGGAATGAGCGCTGATATATTAACTCTTCACTCAAGTGAGAAAAAACTAATTGCTAATGATTCTTTTATTTATTCAGTTCCATCGCCTAATAACGGGAAATTAGTATATTCTTCCGATTTCAGAAAATTTCTTACCCAAAATAATAATTATCTGCTATACCATATAAATGCTATATGGCAATATCCTTCACATTGTACGGCAAAATTTGCAAGAGATACTAAAAAGCCTTATCTTATAACTCCTCATGGGATGCTGTACCCTCAAGCACTGAAGTATTCAAAGTGGGTAAAAAAGTTTTTCTTTTATTTATGGTTTAAAAAAGATTTAGAAAATGCGACATGTCTTCATGTCACAAGTAAGCAAGAAATGTATTTTTTGCGTGAAATGGGATTTAAAAATCCTATTGCACTTATACCAAACCCTATTGTTTTCTCAGAGAAACCAGTTTTAGGTAAGGAGAACAAACAACAAATTGGATTTATTGGACGTTTTCATCTTATTAAGAATATTGAAAGTCTGATTGAAGCATTTAAGAGGGTAAACAATAATAAATATTCATTGGTTATTATAGGTTCTGGAGATTCCATGTATGAAAAATTGCTAAGAGAAAAATCTTCAGGTTTTGATAATATCTTTTTTCGAGGTTTTTTGGATGGGAAAGAAAAAGAAGATGCTTTTCGAGATCTATCTTATCTTGTTCTTCCAAGCCATTCAGAAAATTTTGGGATGGTAGTTCCGGAGGCATTGATGGAAGGTATCCCTGTCATCGCATCCAAAGGCACTCCTTGGGAAGAATTAAATACTCATAACTGTGGTTGGTGGGTAGATAATGATGTAGATACTTTAGCTGAAACAATCGAAATTGCATTAAATACACCAGAAGAGAAAAGGCAAGATATGGGTAGAAATGGACAAAAATTTGTTATTGAAAATTATTCTGTAGAAGTTGTTACTAAAAAGATGATTAGATTATATGAATGGATTCTAAATGGAAGTGAAAAACCTGAATTTGTATTTTACATATGAATGAAAACTTGAAAATAGGAATCATCACAATTTTGAAAGTTAATAACTATGGTGCAGAGCTCCAAGCTTTTGCTCTTCAAAAAAAAATAGAGTTATTAGGATTCAATGCTGAAATAATAGATTATTTATATTATAAAAATAAGAAACATCGGAAAGAGAAAATATCTAGGCCTTTTGTAAAAATAGGTTTAATAAAGAGTTTGAAAGAATATTTTTATCCAATTAAAACAGTGATAAAAGAGTTTAGAAGCAGAAAATATGTAAATCGTAGGAATTATAGATTTAAATTATTTCATGACACTTACACTCGACTCTCTCCAAAGACTTTTTTTAGTTATTCGGAGTTATATGATGCAAAGTTGGACTATGATGTGTATATGGTGGGGAGTGATCAGGTTTGGAATCCTTTTACAAATACATCACTTAGTCCGTATTTTTTGACGTTTGCTCCTGAAGGGAAATTAAAAATATCATATGCATCTAGCTTTGGAGTTTCAATAATACCCAATGATGTAATTGATAAGTATCAAAGGTTTTTATCTGAATTTGATTATTTATCAGTACGAGAAAATAAAGGTGTTGAAATTATAAGGAATATATCTGGAAAAAATGCGTTACAAGTGTTAGACCCAACTTTATTACTTACACAGGAAGATTGGGATAAGTATGCTGCAAAAATAGAAAAACTACCTTCTGGGTATGTCTTGATTTATGATTTGAAGGAGTCAAATTATTTGACAGATTTAGCTAAATATATAGCTAAATGTTTGGATTGTCAAATAGTAAGAATCTGTAAGGCGGCGATACCGGAGGATAAGCCTGATGAATTGATGATAAATATAGTAGATGCTGGACCTAGCGAATTTTTAGGGATATTCGGAGCTGCCAATTTTGTAGTGACAAATTCTTTTCATGGAACAGCATTTGCAATTAATTATAATAAAAAGTTCTATTCTGTTATATCCTCAAAAAAAGATAATAATAGTCGGATTGAAAGTTTGGTGAATTTACTATATCTTCAAGACTGTTTAGTTCATGAAGGTGATGATTTTGAAAAACTGAAAAACATCAATATCGATTATGCTTTAGTGTCAAAATTATTGGATGAAGAAAAAGATAAATCCGTTCAATTTTTATTGTCTTCAATTAATAATAAATATCAATGATAACTAATGAAAATAATAACTAAGAAAAAAATAAAAAAGTACTTATCTCTGTTAATTCCTTTAATTATAATTTGGGATTATTTTTATGACTATTTTCGATTTCTAAAATATTCAGGAGTATTAGGTTTTAATAAGAAACAAAAAATGATAGGAGCTATTATTGCTTCATATCATGTGGTTGAAAAGGGTTTGACAATGCCAGATACAAGGTTGGGTTTTGGGAAAGACAATCTTACTGATTTAATAGATAAGTGCATTTATTTTATTCAAAAGTATGGACTACCAGAACCTCAGGTTGAGCATGCTATAGCTGTAATTTTTGAATATAAAAAATTTCATGAATTGAATAATTTTGTTTTAAGCAATGATATCTTAAATAAATATCAAGAATTGGATAATTTTACATTAAATCAAAAATTGTCTACTCAGAATCATTTTACAAATGAAAATTATTTTGAAAGTATCAACTCTTCATTTCCATTATTCTCTGAATCACGGAAAAGTATTCGAGATTACTCTGATAAAGAAGTCTCGATGGATATTCTTCAGAAGGCAGTTGCATTGGCTCAACATGCGCCTTCCGCATGTAATCGTCAATCTGTGAGAGTTCATATATATTCGGATAAAGAAAAAGTACAAAATATTCTTAGTTTACAGAAAGCTAATCGTGGTTTTGGTCATTTAGCGAATAAAGTAATTATTGTTACAAGTGAATTAGGCGTTTATCATGGATTAAAAGAAAGAAATGCAGGATTTGTGGATGGAGGTATATTTTCAATGAATTTATTATATTCCTTGCATTATTATAAGATAGCGGCATGTTCCTTGAATTGTAGCTTTTCTATGCAAACAGAAAAAAAATTGAGAAAGGTTTGCAATATTAATAAATCAGAATCTTTTGTTTTAATAATAAGTATTGGATATCCTCCTGATAATTTTAAATCTGCTCTTTCAGTAAGATATCCCATGGAATATATTTGTAATATTCATGAGTAGATTTTATAAGTTAGATATGAATATTGAAAAGTATAAAAATCCATTTACATGGAAAGATAAATTTTATCGTGATGTTTGGTATATTGTTTCGGTATTTCTTTTTTCTCCTTTTAGTTCTAATATTTTCAATTCGTGGAGAATATTTTTATTAAAAGTTTTTGGGGCGAAAATAGGTAAAGGATCAATAGTGTATTCTTCTGCTAAAATATTAAAACCAAATAGATTAGTGATGGGAGAAGTCTCTTGTATGGGGCCTGGTGTTAAGACCCATGTAGATAAGATAATTATAGGATCGAAGGTTACAATCTCTCAAAATGTGTATTTGTGTAATGCCTCACATGATATTAGTTATATAGATAAGCCGTTTATTAGTGCTCCTATCATTATAAATGATTTTGCATGGATTTGTGCTGATGCTTTTATTGGGATGAATGTTACCATTGGCCAAGGTGCTGTAGTCGGTGCCCGTGCATGTGTATTTAAAGATGTAGAACCTTGGACAGTTGTTGGTGGCAACCCCGCTAAATTCATCAAAAAAAGAGAAATCAAAAACTGAAATAATGCTTGATCTTACTGTGATTATTTTAACTTATAACGAGCAGATTCACATTCAGCGTTGTATTGAGCATATTCTCCCAATTACTAAACAAATATATATAGTTGATTCATTTTCTTCTGATAATACAATTGGGATTTCAAAAAAGTTAGGAGTTGAGGTTTTTCAAAATAAATGGCCGGGAGATCAAGCAAAGCAATTCAATTGGGCATTGAATAATCTGCCGATTCAAACAAAATGGATTTTGAGATTAGATGCAGATGAATATTTGACAGATGAACTGATTGAAGAATTAAAGTTAGAGTTGCCAAAATTGCCGGAAGCAACTACAGGTGTGATATTCAAACGTCGTCATATTTACTTGGGTAAATGGATGAAAAGAGGAGTTTATCCGGTAAAATTATTGCGTCTTTTTCAATACAAAAAAGCCGTTTGTGAGCAACGATTGATGGATGAACACATTCAATTGTTAGAAGGTGAAAGTATTGAATTTAAGCATGATTTTGTTGATCACAATTTAAATGATCTATCCTGGTGGTCAACTAAGCATGTTGGATATGCTATACGTGAGGCAGTTGAACTATTGGATATAGAATTTAATTTGTTGAATAAAAACGAATCAAATCCATCTATTGGCATCGGAAAACAAGCTGAGGAAAAGAGAAAAAAGAAAGCGTCATATGCTTCAAAACCATTATTCTTACGTTCTCTTTTTTATTTTATTTATAGATATATAATAAAACTAGGATTCACCGAAGGCAAAGAAGCCTTCCTCTGGCACTTCCTTCAAGGCTGGTGGTACCGGACATTAGTCGATGCTAAAATTTTTGAGATCAAAAAAGCGTGTGGCAATGACCGGGAAAAAATTATTGATTATATAAGAGAAAATTATAATATAGATTGTAGGTCTATGTAAATTGGTTTATTTGGTAAAAGGCGAAAGGTCAAAGGCAAAAGATAGTTTACACACATTTTCTTTCACCTTGTACCTTTCGCCTTTTGCAAAAAAACAAAAAAATACCTTCCATATTTTTTGCCATTTCCGAAAAAAATCCCATCTTTGCATCCGTTCATTTTGGGCGAAGGGCCAAGGGCGAAAGGCAAAGGAAATCTTGCCTGAGTCATCTTTAGCCTTGTACCTTTTGCCTTTAGCCAAAATGGCATATAAAATAACTTAACTATTAATTTTTCTTATTATGACAGATCGACAACACGCGAGCCTTAACATGTTCCAAACGGTATTTAACTTATTGGACGCTAACAAAACCAAGTATGCCGCAATGCCGGATTTCGTCCGGATCGTTAACACCTTCGGAGAGCAACTTGCCTTGATTCGTGAAAAAGGATTTCAACGTTCTACCATGATCGTGCAAACAGTATCGAGTGACAAATATGCTATTGAAAACGACATGGTGAATCTCGCCTCTCAGATAGCATCTATCCTCAATGCTTATGCAGCCGATACCAAAAACAAGGAATTATTGGTTTCGACAGCGGTTACCAAATCTTCTTTTTATAATCTTCACGACAATGTCGAACTGGATCTGGGCAAACGTATCTATGCTGAAGCCAAGACGCACGCCGAAGCATTGAAAGGATATGGAGTAACCGAAGAGATGATCGAATCATTGGGCGACACAGTAGCCGGTTATGAATCCGTGATTGCCAAACCCCGGGATTTGATTAACGATCGGAAGAGTCAAACCTACCATCTGGCAAAACTGATTACCATGACCAAATCGACATTGCGAGAAAAGGTGGATAAGATGATGGCCATCTTCAAATACTCAGATGCCGCTTTTTACTATCAGTATTTCAATGCCCGCAACGAAATTAATACTGCTTACAGGAAAAGAATCGATGAAGATCCGGTAAAAGCCGAATAATATGAATCTTTTGGGTGCACGGTACAAGGTGCACGGTGCACGAATTGCTTACGCACGATTTCCTTCGCCTTTCGCCTTGTACCCTTTGCCCTTAAAAATTTCTAAGACCCGATCATTTTTGAATCTGTCACGGCTTGGATCGAATCTTACATGAGCAAAATCGACTCTGTCATGGCTTGGATCGAATCTTACACGAGCAAAATCGAATCTGTCATGAGTTGGATCGAATCTTACATGAGCAAAATAGGGTTGAAAACCCTTTAATCTTCATAACCGCAGGTCAGCGACCTGCGGTGTACGTCGGGCAGATTATTGGCCTGGTTTGTCCGTAGGTCAGCGACCTGCGGAGTTCGGGATAGGACTAATTTTTTTTAATTTTTCAACTTTCAATTTTAAAAAATGAAAATATCAATCGTCGGCACAGGCTACGTCGGCCTCGTCAGCGGTACCTGTTTTGCTGAAATGGGTACGGAAGTTGTTTGTATCGATATCGACAAACAAAAAATAGAGAAACTGCAACAAGGTATCATTCCTATCTATGAGCCGGGTCTGGAAGAAATGGTTCTCCGAAACTATGAAGCCGGTCGCTTGAAGTTTTCTACGGATCTGACTTCTTTTCTGGATGATGTGGATATCGTATTTTGTGCAGTAGGTACTCCTCCGGATGAAGATGGCAGTACCGATTTAAGATATGTATTGGAAGTAGCCCGTACCATCGGACAAAACATGAACAACTACGTATTGGTTGTCAATAAAAGTACGGTACCCGTAGGAACCGCCCGTTTGGTCAAACAAACCATTCAGGCTGAATTAGATAAAAGAGGCGTTCAGATTCCTTTTGATGTGGCTTCCAATCCCGAATTCCTGAAAGAAGGAGCGGCGATCAAAGACTTTATGAGTCCGGATCGGATTGTGGTCGGTATAGAATCGGAACAAGCGCAAAAGCTGATGACCAAACTCTATCGTCCTTTTGTGTTGAATAATTTCCGTGTGTTGTTTATGGATATTCCTTCGGCGGAAATGACTAAATATGCAGCTAATGCGATGTTAGCCACCCGTATCAGTTTTATGAATGACATTGCCAATCTGTGTGAAATCGTAGGAGCTGATGTCAATATGGTACGTAAGGGAATCGGTTCCGACGCCCGTATCGGCAGCAAGTTTCTGTATCCCGGATGCGGTTATGGAGGCAGTTGTTTTCCGAAAGATGTCAAATCATTGATTAAAACAGCAGAACTCAAAGGTTATCAAATGAAACTTCTCCAGGCTGTGGAAGAAGTCAATGAAAGTCAGAAAAAGATATTATTCGAAAAATTATCCCGATATTTCAATGGAGATCTGAAAGGTAAACGCATCGCCTTGTGGGGATTGGCCTTCAAACCGGAAACGGATGATATGCGCGAAGCCCCCTCTTTGGTGTTGATAGAAAAAATATTGAATGCCGGTGGAGAGGTGAGCGCTTATGATCCAATCTCGATCCATGAAGCGAAACGTCGTTTAGGCGATACTATTCACTATGCCAAAGATATCTATGATGCGGCTGTAGATGCTGATGCCATCATTGCAGTGACGGAATGGAAAGAATTTCGTTTGCCATCCTGGAGCGCTTTGAAGAAAATAATGAAAACGCCGGTAATTCTGGATGGGCGGAATATTTATGATAAGGCGGAAGTGGAAGAATCCGGGTTTGTTTATCATGGGATAGGAAGATAATTCGAGTGAAGAACTAAGAACTAAGAGTGAAGAATTGAGAGTTTCCATAATTACATCCTGCTACAACAGCGAGTCCTATATTCGATCGGCGATTGAGGCTGTATTGAATCAGGATTATGCGGATATAGAATATCTGGTGATCGACGGCGGATCGAAAGATTCGACCATGGATATTGTCAGAAGTTATGAACCGGAATTTGCAGGCCGGTTGAAATGGATCAGCGAACCGGATAACGGGTTGTATGATGCCTTGAACAAAGGTTTGAAAATGGCGACCGGAAAGATTGTCGGTCTATTGAACTCCGATGATTTTTTCACCAATAACCGGATTATATCGCAGATAGTTGATGAATTCCGGAATACGGATTGTGAGGCGGTTTATGGTGATATTCACTTTGTACATCCGGCTGATTTGACCAAATGTGTACGTTATTATTCTTCCGCTGTTTTCAGGCGTCCGTTGATGAGGATTGGTTTCATGCCTGCTCATCCTACGTTTTACGCCTACAAGCATCTTTTTGATCAGTTCGGATATTACAAAACCGGTTATAAAATTGCAGCCGATTTTGAGCTGTTGTTACGTTTTATCTATGTAAACAAGATCAAAACCCGGTATCTTCCTGTGGATTTTGTTACCATGCGTACAGGAGGGATGAGTACGGAATCGCTTAATAGTCATAAGATTATTATGCAGGAACATCTGAGGGCTTTTAAGGAAACCGGATTGTTCACCAATCGTTTTATTCTAAGTCTCAGGTATCCGTATAAAATAATGGAGTTGTTGAAGGAGAAGATCCGGTAGTTTTTTTGTAACACGGAAATATGTGTCTTTGTGGTTTTTTTATTGAAATACAATAATTACATTTGCATAAAACTCTACAAAGATGGATGCAAAAAATAAAAATCCTTTCGTTATAAGCGGATATGTTTCTCCCGAATATTTTTGTGACAGGGAAGATGAAAGCAAAGAACTGGTGCAATCATTGTTCAGCGGACGAAATACGGCGATTATTTCTCCCAGAAGAATGGGGAAAACCGGTTTGATACAACATTGTTTTCATCAGAAAGAAATACAGCAGGGTTACTATACTTTTTTTATCGATATATATGCTACGACCAGTCTGAAGGAACTGGTTTTCATGCTGGGAAAACAGATATTCGAAACACTGAAGCCAAAAGGTAAACGGTTTGTTGATAGTTTTTTCCGGATCATTTCTTCTCTGCGACCAGCCTTTAAGATGGATATTGTTACCGGAGCTCCGATATTTGATATTGGTATCGGGGAAATAAATCAGCCGGAATATTCATTGGAGCAGATATTTGCTTACTTGGAATCAGCTGACAAACATTGTGTTGTAGCAATCGATGAGTTTCAGCAAATAACGCGCTATCCTGAAAAAAATATAGAAGCCGTTTTGCGTACTCATATCCAACAATGTAAGAATACTATTTTTTTCTTTGCCGGCAGTCAGCGTCATATGATGCAGAATATCTTTTTTTCTGCATCCCGGCCTTTTTATCAAAGCGTCTCGTTATTGGATCTGGATGCTATTGCGATTGAAAAATATACTTCTTTTGTTCGCAATCACTTTGAAAATGCAGGGAAAAGAATCAATGATGACTGTATTGAGCGGGTATATAATCTTTTTGAAGGACATACCTGGTATATCCAAAATGTTTTCAATCGTTTATATACGCTTGTGGATGAAGGGGAGGAATGTACCTTTTCCCTCATCGAATATTGCATAGACAATACCATTGCTTCTTATGAAACAATGTTTCAATCGATGCTTGCTTTCTTGCCTGAAAAACAAAAGGAATTGCTATGTGCAATTGCTAAGGAAGGGAAAGCCAGGGAGATTACTTCTTCTGCATTTATTAAAAAACATGGTTTACATTCATCCAGTTCTGTGCAAAATTCCACAAAACAGTTGTTGGACAAAGAAATAATCACGAAAGAAAATGATTATTATCAGGTATATGACCGCTTTTTAGGATTGTGGTTATTGAAAGTGTATGGCAATGGCTATATCTTTTAA
>JAVBLQ010000130.1:0-17620 GCA_031553435.1 Bacteroidales bacterium
CAAGGGCACGTCAACGCAGACAATTCCACACCCGCAAAGGTTCTTTTTATTCCTTTTAACACAAACCAGAGTTGCGGAGTGACTGGGAGAGGCCATTAGGGGGCCGCTCTGCGTTGAAACCCTTGATATAATTGAAAATGGAAAGTGGAAAATTGAAAATGATTTTGTGTGTAAGCCTCATTTTCAATTTTCCACTTTCCATTTAATGTTTTTTGCCATATACTACAGGATAAAATAAAAAAAAGTCATAATTTTGACAACAATTCTGAAGCAATCAAATTGAATGAAACAAATTTTCTTCCGATACATCATCCCTCTCATTTTTTTTCTTTCGTTGTTTTCGTGTAAAACAGCGAAGTTGAGTGATGCCGTAGCTAAAGAAGAGTTGGGCGAATATTATGATGCCGCTCAAATCTATCGCCGTGTCTATGGAAAAACATCTTCCAAAAACAAACCGTTGAAAGGAAGTATTGCTTTCCATATGGCTGACTGTTACAGACTTACCAACAATACCTCCAGGGCTTTGAATGCTTATCAGAATGCTATCCGCTATAACTACCTGGATAGCACAGCCATTTTATATGCAGGGCAAATGTCCCAAAAATCAGGAAAATATGGAGATGCCGTCAAACAATACAATGCTTTTTTGGAAAAAGTTCCCAACAATACATTGGCTAAAAACGGTATTAAAGGTTGTGAATTAACTTCTGCATGGAAAAAAAATCCGACTCGCTATATTGTAAGGAGACAGGATAAATTCAATTCCCGGAGAGGAGAATTTTCTCCCATGCTTGCCGGAGATAAATATGATCAGTTATACATAACATCTTCCAGAGATAAAGCAATCGGAGATTCCAAAAGCGGCATTACAGGACAAAAAAACAATGATTTTTTCCTTGCCAAAAAAAATGAAAAAGGAGAATGGCAAGCCCCTGAAGCTCTTGACGAAGGTTTAAACACCGATTTTGATGAAGGAACTTGTTCTTTTTCCAAAGACGGTTCGACGATGTATTATACCTATTGTTCACAAGAAGCATCGGTGCCTCGCACAGCGCAAGTATATAAATCTTCCCGTTCGGGAGCCAAGTGGAGCGCCGGAAAAAGAGTTGAGATTTTCAAGGATACTATGATGATGACCGCTCATCCCTCTGTCAGTCCTGACGGAAAATATCTCTATTTTGTTTCTGATGCCGTTGGTGGATTTGGCGGGAAAGATATCTGGCGAGTAGATATATCTTCAAAAGGAACGGGTACTCCTGAAAATCTGGGCTCAGATATCAATACTTCCGGAGACGAAATGTTTCCTTATGTGCGGGATTCCGTAACCATCTATTTTGCTTCCAACGGACATCCGGGAATGGGAGGATTAGATTTATTCAAAGCTACCAGGCAAAGAAGCAGTAAGTGGAAAGTAGAAAATCTGCAATACCCCATCAACAGCCAGGCCGATGATTTCGGAATTACTTTCGCAGGAAATGCCGAATCCGGATTTTTCAGTAGCAACAGGAACGACGGAAGAGGTTCAGACCATATTTATTCTTTTGATCTTCCTGTTATCCAGATTTATGTTGACGGCTGGGTGTTGGACAAAGACCAGGAACCTATTGAAGGCGCAACCATCCGGCTCGTCGGCAAAGATGGAACCAATGAAAAGTTTATCTCCCGGAAAGACGGAAGCTATTACAGCCTTGTAAAACTGGGAATGGATTACGTAATGATGGCCGGAGCAAAAGGTTACCTGAATCAAAGTCAGAAACTGGAAGTAGCTTCTCTCGAAGAAAACAAAACATATTATGTCGATTTTACATTGGCATCTATCAATAAACCGGTTCCGATCGACAATATTTTTTATGATTTCAATAAAGCGACTTTGCGTCCGGAATCTAAAGATGCTTTGGATGAATTGATTAAAATATTGGATGATAATCCGAATGTCACCATTGAATTAATGGCGCATACCGACAGAAAAGGGACTCCGGAATACAATCAGAATCTCTCTCAAAGGCGGGCGCAGTCTGTTGTCGATTATCTCATCAAAAACGGCATTGCGAAGGACCGATTGACGGCCAAAGGATATGGTAAATCACAACCCAAAACCGTCACCAAAAAACTGGCAGAAAAATATGAATTCTTACCGGAAGGTACTGTTCTGACCGAAGAATTTGTGCTGACATTAACTCCCGAACAACAGGAAATTGCGGATCAAATCAATCGTAGAACGGAATTTCAGGTGTTGAGCGTTACCTACAATCTTTTTTAAGTGAAAAATTGATTTTTAGTTTTTCACTTTTCACTTAACAAGCAAATGCCGGTGAGCATTCTTCCCGATTTTATTCCCAACTTTCTGGCTGAGAAAAATCTGTCAGAATTTGTATGCGTACAAATTCCGGAAATTTCAATTTGTTGGCGAAGAACTCCTGAATTAATCAGTTGTTGGCAATTCGCTTCTTGTAAGTCGATATGATATTTTCCGGTTGGAGGATTTTTGTGTGAAATTGATTGCATCTCAAATCCGGCTTCTTGGAAAGATTCATACACTTCATCGCCTACTTCAAAAGCTTCGCAACAGATGGAAGGGCCAATGGCAGCATGAATATTTGAAGGATGACATCCGAAATCATGTATCATTTTTTGCACGGTTTTCTGTAAAATAAATTGCTGTGTTCCCCGCCATCCTGCATGTACGGCGCCAATCACATTTTTATCTTCTGCATAAAGTAAAACCGGGACACAATCGGCGGTTGTCACTCCGATGCAAACATCTTTCCGTGCAGTTATAAGGGCATCTTTATTTTGCAATTCAATTTTCCTCTCTGCTTCAGAAAGATCCATAAAATGATCTTCGATTACAAAAATTCCGGTTCCATGCGATTGAAAAGGAACAAACAACTTTTGAGAATTGAGTTGCAGGATATTACATAATTTTTCCCTGTTTTCAACAACGTGTTCTTCTTGGTCACCGGAATATTCACTCAAATTGAAAGATTCGAAAGTATTGAGACTACATCCTCCGGAACGGGTAGTTGAAAAATGTGTAATATGATTAAATCTCAAAAAAGACTCAAATTGTAAAATTTCCGGATGCTCTTTATAGTTTAACATGTTAAGCTGATTTTTTTATCATAAGGCAAAGATACAAATAAAAAAAACGGATAAATTTATGTAAGTTTGCAACAAAAACATAAAACTTTAAAAAATATCATGGGACTCAAAATTCGATTAATAACAATGAATTTTCTCCAATTTTTTGTTTGGGGATCTTGGTTGATTACTGTCGGAACTTATTGGTTTAGCACCAAACATTGGTCGGGCACTGAATTTGGTGCGATTTTCTCCACAATGGGAATTGCGTCATTGTTCATGCCTGCATTGATGGGAATGATTGCCGACCGCTGGGTAAATGCCGAAAAATTGTATGGAATATTGCACATTCTGACAGCATTGGCTCTCTTTTGCATTCCG
This sequence comes from Bacteroidales bacterium, assembly GCA_031553435.1. Classification (GTDB taxonomy): domain Bacteria; phylum Bacteroidota; class Bacteroidia; order Bacteroidales; family Azobacteroidaceae; genus JAVBLQ01. Next base: position 3,463 of record JAVBLQ010000130.1, read on the forward strand.
CAGATCGACAATCCTGTTACATTCTTCTGGGGAATTTTAGTTGCCATGATTTTTTATATGCCTACCCTTGCTTTAGCCAATTCAATTGCTTATACAGCGCTTAAAAATAATAACCTGGATGTAGTAAAAGATTTTCCGCCCATTCGTGTTTTCGGCACGATCGGATTCATTGTGGCCATGTGGCTTGTTAATCTTACCGGGAGTAAAAGTTCGGAAAATCAATTTTATATTGCAGCCGGAGCAGCATTGTTACTCGGAATTTATTCGTTTTCGCTACCTAAATGTCCACCATTGGGAAGTCAGGACGGTAAAAAATCTTTATCACAGATTTTCGGATTAGATGCTTTTTATTTATTCAAAGATAAAAAGATGGCTCTCTTCTTTATTTTCTCCATGTTCTTAGGAGCAGCTTTGCAATTAACCAATGCTTACGGCGATGTTTTTTTGGATGAGTTCAAAAATATTCCGGCGTATGCTGATTCGTTTGTTGTAAAATATTCCACGATCATCATGTCTATATCCCAAATGTCGGAAACGCTGTTCATATTGGCTATTCCATTTTTCCTTAAAAAATTCGGAATTAAGAATGTAATGCTAATCAGTATGATCGCCTGGGTTTTGCGTTTCGGATTGTTTGCTTATGGAAATCCTACCGATGGACTTTGGATGATCATTCTTTCCTGTATTATTTATGGCATGGCATTTGATTTTTTCAATATTTCAGGATCGTTGTTTGTGGAAACATCCACCAGTCCCACTATTCGTTCCAGTGCACAAGGTTTATTCATGATGATGACCAACGGAATCGGCGCCATTTTAGGAAGCGCAGTGAGCGGTTATGTAATCGAACATTTCTTTACCGGTAGTGATGGAATGAAAGATTGGCATTCCATCTGGCTTTCTTTCGCAATTTATGCATTGATAATTGCTGTTTTGTTTGCTATTTTCTTTCAATATAAACATGAAAAAAAGTGAAAAAAGTGAAGGTTGCTTTGCTCCCTTGTGAAACTTTTTCTGTGAAATTCACCTTTCACCTTTTCACCATTCACTAAACAATGAAACAATACCTAGACTTACTCAACCGAGTCCTTTCCGAAGGAACAAAAAAAGAAGACCGTACCGGAACAGGAACTATCAGTGTCTTCGGACATCAAATGCGATTTAATCTGGAAGAAGGATTTCCTGTGCTGACCACTAAAAAACTGCACCTGAAGTCTATTATTCACGAATTGCTTTGGTTTTTAAATGGCGATACCAACATCAAATATCTCAATAACAACGGTGTACGTATCTGGAATGAATGGGCTGATGAAAATGGCGATTTAGGGCACATTTACGGCTATCAATGGCGCTCGTGGCCGGATTATACCGGTGGACACATTGATCAGGTCACAGAGGCCGTTAATACAATCAAAAACAATCCTGATTCACGCCGGATTATAGTGAACGCCTGGAATGTCGGAGATCTTAACAATATGAACCTTCCGCCATGTCATGCTTTTTTTCAATTTTATGTGGCGAATGGTAAATTGAGTTTACAACTTTATCAACGTAGTGCAGATATTTTCCTGGGTGTACCGTTCAATATTGCATCATATGCTTTGTTATTACAGATGATGGCTCAGGTTACCGGATTGAAAGCCGGTGATTTTGTACATACTTTAGGAGATGCTCATATTTATACAAATCATTTGGAGCAGGTGAAATTGCAATTAAGCCGAGAGCCTCGCTCCTTGCCACAAATGAAAATTAATCCGGATGTAAAAGATATTTTTTCTTTCAAATATGAAGATTTTTCTTTGGAAAACTATGATGCGCATCCGCATATTAAAGGGGAAGTCTCAATATAAGGTTTATTGAGGTACATCGCTACCGATTCGAAATTATCTCTCCGAAATCGGTAGCCGTACCAGGTTTTGTGCCAAACACACCTTTGAAATCGGCAATCTTTTTCCCCACAACTACCAATTAATAATGATTTATGATGATGAATCTTCAAAGATCAACTTGCAAATAATCTTAACTCGGATTCTTTGAATAAATGTTGTTTCAAAAACAAAAAGTATGTTGTCCGGAACCAACACAAAGCTGTTTTTTCTTTCTTAACTGAATTTTTAATTTGAATCGAATAAAGTCCCGGAATCCAATTTTGAACATCTATAATAATGTGAAATGTTGGAGCTGTAGGGACATGTAATTCATATACTGTATTTCCCTTTTCATCCTGAAGACATATTTCCACATCACCCAGCCTTTCCAAAAACTCTATTTCCAGAAATTGACTTTCATCAAGTCTGATTTCCCAAAAACTTTCAGAGATATTTGATACGGGATTCTTACCATCCGGTATTCTTAATAACATATTTTCGTCTCCATTTTCCATGTGATAGTTAACATTTTAGGCAAAAGTACTTTTCCGCTGTAAAAAAATAATGTCACTATGATTTTATTTTTCACAAATAAATGTCTTTTTTTGTCACATTAGAGAATATTTTATCTATTTGAGCAACTAATTAATGATTTTATCTCAAAATAATTACTTTTGTATGTGCCTTGTACTTTAATAGATACGTTTTAAGTCTAATTTTAATCAACCAAAATATGAACAATTCTTCTTTTCAAATAATTGAGGCTATAAAAAAACAACTTCCCGATAATGCAAACCTCATAGATTTTTTTACAGAAATTTTGCCGATGAAAAAAGAGTCAGCTTATCGTCGTCTTCGCGGAGAAGTTCCTTTATCACTTGACGAGGCGCGGAAAGTTGCATCTTATTTAAATCTTTCTCTTGATAAATTGCTTGACATAAAACAAAAAGGGACTTATACTTCCAGCATTATCAGGATGAATGGGAAAAATCTCATGGAATCTTACTGTAAAACAATGGAAAGGATTATTACACTTATGAGATTTGTAAAAACAGACCCGAATGCGAAAATTTATTGTTCATCCAATAAATTACCCAATTCGCATTTTTATAAATTTCCCACTCTTTGTAAATTCAAATTTTTCAAATTTGCTTACCAATGCCGGAATGCTTTGAATCCGCCAAAACTTTCCGAAATTGAAATCCCCTCCGGTGTAAGAGATCTTGAAATAATTTATCAAGCTGAAAGGCAACAAATTGAAACACATTATATCTGGATAAGAGATATATTCAGACCAATTCTCAAAGATATCTTCTATTTTTCTGAAATGAGATTGGTTACACAAGAAGAAGTCTGGTTACTGATAGAAGAAATACAGCAACTGTTGGATGACCTGGAAATTGATATTTCAGTAGGACAAACAAACTATAGGGTGCCTTATCTTGTTTATTTGGCAGATACCTATTTTGATTCCAATTATATTTATATAGAAGGAAATAATCTTAAGGTATCCGCCATCAGCGTTTTTGGGATAAATTATCTTTCAACCTCAGAAGAAGATATCAGTAACGATACAAAAGAATGGATCGAATCATTAATGCGATATTCAACACTGATATCCAAAAGCGGAGAAATAGAAAAAGTAAATTTTTTCAACCAACAAATAAAAATAATAGAAAAATTTGAATTCAAAAAACAGATATGAAAGCCATTTTTGATGAATTTATAAGAATGCTTAAACAAAAAACTCCGGAAGGGATGAATCCTGTTGATTTGCTCATAGAAATCATTCCCATGAGTAAAGAAGCTGCTTATCGTCGCTTACGCGGACAAATCAATTTTACACTGACCGAAATCCTGAAAATTGCACAGCAATTGGATATTTCATTAGACAATCTGATCAAAACAGGAGACAATCAATACTACAGGATAAAAGTAGCAAACATAAAAGAAGAATCTTTTATGGAAAATCATATCGAGTGCCTGGAAAAGCTACTTAATTTCATCATAGAATTAAAAAACAGTCCGGTGTATCACATCACTTCCGTAAATAATAATATTCCCATGCTGTATCTTTTTAACTATCGGATGATTTCAAAATTCCGTTTGTACAAATGGAAATATCAACGAAACACACTTTCCAAACCAATCAGGATGTCTGAATTTCATATTCCTGCAAAAGTGATCTCTTTGGAAAAAACGTTGTTGAAGGAATTGCGCGAAACACAAATTCATTTTATTTACGGTCAGGAGTTGCTGAAATCATTGACAAAGGATATCAATTATTTCAGACACCTGGATTTAATATCCGAAGAAGAGGTTGACCAATTGAAACAGGAAGCTTTTTCTCTTTTGGAAAATATAGAACATGATGCCATTTTAGGGAAAAACCGGAAAGTACCCTGCAATATTCATGTAACCAATGTCAACTTTGACAATGATTTTGTTTTATGGTATAATGACAAATTTTCAAAAATAACATTCCGGCTTTTTGGAGTTAATTATTATTCCATTGATAATCCCGAAGCCATCAATGAAATGAATAACTGGATCAATATGCTACTAAAAAGTTCGACACAAATCTCATTCAGCGGAGAGAAAAAACGCATGGAATTTTTTCAATATCAAAGACTGATTTTGGAACTTTTATAAAACAAATTGACTTTTTAAATATAGCGAAAGGAGATTAATTATTTTAAAAATACAACATTCGCTATCATATTGATCCAAAAAAACAAGAATTATTATCATTTCCGGATTATTCTTATCTCAATTGATAAAGATACATCGATTATCAACAATCCTCATCTGAAGATTTACTGTATTTTCGACAATACAAAAACAATTTGAATCCAAAAAATTTCACAGAAGATGCATATAGTAAAAATATACTGGCATTCGCTAATAAAAATCTAACAATTTGTATCACGTCTCCTTTTTGATTGGCAATATCTGCGTACTTGTGGGTTTAAAAAAGAAAAAGAAAAACAATACCTAAAGAATCATTGTTTAATAAGCATCATCAAAAATTATCTGAACCTGCATAGTGAAATCATCCAATGAAAATTTTTAATTATTTTCTAATCATCATTTTTATCTCAAAAATTACATTCTTGCATGCACAGCAAGAAAACGGCATAAAAAATGAAATACAAAAAGCTCATTCAGTCCGGAACCTTCCGTTTGAGAGGGACGCAAAAGATATTATTACAAAAGTAATTGCCAATAAATCTTCTAATCTGTATACTCAAAAAAATTATTCGCAATATAAATTTTATCAACGAACCTCCCTGAATATCGTTGCCAACAAAGATACAATCAACAATAAAATCGATATTTCCAGATCAAAAAATAATTTTATTTCAGTTTACCTGATAAAACCCTTTGAACCCTGGCTCAAGTATGCACGTCCTACACAAATACCCGACGAATGGGCTCTGACAATACTTATTCTGGAAGATTACAAAACAATATTTTCAGACAATTTGCATAACAAAGGCGGAAGCATATTCCATGCATCCAGAAACAACGGTTTTTTCGAATTGATCGGCCAACAGAATATATCGAATTTATTGGATGAAATTTTCGGAAATATCGATCTGTACCAGGACAAAAGTGATATGATGTTACTCACCTTCAAAAATCCGCTGGCTTCAAATGCTCCGGATATTTATACTTACCGGCTTACCGGCCACGTGGAAATTGAAGGAGAAGATTGCTACGAAATCTTATGTTTTTCAGAGAATATGAAAGACAATACATTTTCAGGATATCTCTATATTTCTACCGACGGAAAATATTCATTGGCAAAAGCTCAACTTACATTCAATAATCCGGGTAACAATAATTTCTTGAAAAACATACTACTTACTCATACTTATGCATTAAAAGATGGCCTTCGCATTCCTCTCAAAAAAGAAAATCAACTTTTAGTCGGCGACGAAGTCAGAGGATGCATTCTTGCCAACCGCACACACACCTATTCAGATTTCGATTTTTCAGCTCCGGAAACAAAAATACAGTGGGAAAATAAACATGAAAAAGACTATCTGAACAGAGATTCGACATATTGGGAATCAAATCGTCCTTACTCTTTAACTTCTTCCGAAGCTCAGGTGGAAAATTTATTGAATACGGCAGTTGAAACTCCCTATTTCAGGTATCTGCAAAATACAATTCTAATCCTGATGAACAATCATGTAACTCTGGGAGGAATCAACGGGACGGTTGAGCTGGGACCTCTGAGCCAGTTCGTCAGTTATAACAGCATGGAAGGATTACGACTAAGAATCGGAGGAAACAACACAGTAAACCTGAACGACCATATACTGGCCGGCGGTTACGTTGCCTATGGATTCAATGATAAAACAGTCAAGTACAGGGGTGATTTTATCTACTCCCTCCTACCCCGCACCAAATACATATGGGAATATCCGAAGCGCATGTTTTCATTTACCTGGGTAAATGACCTGAATATTCCGGGCCAGGATCTGTTAACAAGCACACGGGATAATTTCATTTATTCATTCTCTCACAGCCCCACAAACAACATGTCATTACAACGAATAGGAATTGTAAATTTTGAAAATGAAAATGTTCGTAACTTTTCATACAAAGCAGGATTCAAATATACTTATGACAGACCGGAAGGAGTTGTACAATATATGCAGGTAGATGGAACGGACACTACTGTTGTAAACAACATTACGACTACTGAATTAACCATGTCGATTCGTTATGCTCCCGGAGAAAGATTTATACAAGACCGTGACAAACGAATTTATATCCGAAAAGGTTATTTTGAATTCAATCTGGAGCACCGTATCGGAATCAAAGGATTGTTTGGATCCGATTACAACTATCAAATCACAGATCTCAATATTCATAAAAAGATTGATTACAAAAATAATGCGGGAAATCTGGACATATATCTTTCCGGAGGAAAAGTCTGGAATAGAGTTCCCTTTCCGTTATTGTTTATTCCGTCAGGAAATCAAAGTTATATCTTTCAATCCCAAAGTTACAATTGCATGAATTTTTATGAATTTACAACAGATAGATTTGTGGCTGCCAACTTAGGAAGTACTTTCAATTGGTCTCCGTTTAATTGGTTTTGGAAAAACAGCAAAATTAAAACCACTTTGGGAGGAAAAATCATTTATGGGCCACTTTCAGACAATAATAATCCGGAATTACATCCGGAGCTCTTTGTTTTTAATCAGGGAGTTCGCCCACTCGAAGAGATTCCTTATGCAGAAGTAAGTGTAGGGTTCGCTAATTTATTTAAAATATTGAGGATCGAATATGTCCAACGATTAACCTATCTGAACAATCCGGTTGAAGATGGAAATCATAAGGTGCTCAACGGATCGTTATTTTTTACAGGGAGTTTTTCTTTTTGAAAATAGAACACGGATTACAAAAATTAATATTATTTAACACTTATCTGTGATTTTCCTTGTAATCAGCGTAATCAGTGTTCTATTTCTGCAATTTCCACAGAATCTATTTTTTCAACAATAGAATCTTTTTTAACAAGAATGGCTTTAGCCTTTTTTTCTGGCAAGACTATCTCCGGATGTTTTTCAAAAAAATCCTGTTGTTTTTTAGTGAACTCCTTAGTGGGTAGATCGTTATAAGTTTTGTAAGCAACAGCATTTTTCTTATTCTTTTTCAGTTGCCGGTAATGAGGATCAAGAAGAGTGGATAATACATCATTGAAATCATGCCCCTTAGGAACTTTGATTTGCTTAACCTCTCCCATAAAATTAAGCAATTGTTTACCAATTTTTCGTTTGGGATCATCTAATTCTGGAAAATACAACCAAAATACTTGCGGGGGCAAATTTTCAACGTCTTTTTTTATTTTCGAAAGAAATTCGTCTTCTTTTTCTTGCTTTGGCTTGATATATTCGGAAAAATCAGCTTGTACAGGCATTTTGAGGGAAGAAGATTGTTGTGTGGAATTAATCTTTTTACTTTCTGTATTAATGGAAAAAATACCTTGGTTGATCGCATCCTGAATCTCCGGATTCAAAACAAATGAATCTCTTTTGGAATGCACATTCCGTGATCCGATAGAATCAGAACGGACTCGCTGAGCATGTACACCTGCACTATTAAGCAAAACCAATACGTATAAAACAAATTTTTTTTGCATCCATTCCTTATTTTGAATGGGGGCAAAACTATGAATTAATCACAATGCATTTATCTAAATGGGTATAATTTATCTAAAAAATGGTGAAAGGTGAGAGTCACTTAAATTTCCGGATTATTTCCAGAATCTCAATCCCATTATCTTCAATTCTTTTCTTTCCCAAGCCTTTGATGTTTTTCAATTCGGATAAGGAAGAAGGAAGTTTTTGAGTCAATTCTACCATTGTTTTTTGTTGAATAATCATATAAACCGGAAGATTTGCCGCCATCGCTTTTTCATCTCTCCAATTTTTCAGCGCCGCATACAATTCCGGATGAGGAATATGTGATGATGACGATGGTGAAGGTGATGAGAACGAGGATTTTGTCTCTGTTTTCTTTTTTTCTTCTTTCTTAGGTTCTTCAAGCAAAACTTTGGCTCTGACGTTCAAATAATTTTTAATAAAAAATCCATTTTGAAGAACATCATTCAGACAGGCCGTTTTGGTAAAAATTTCATTGTTAATCTTTTTGGAAACATCGTTCCAGGATTTTCGAACAGCTTTGTTGTCTGTTTCAATACGAAAATTACTAAATTCATTATTAACAACAACTTGAAACTTATCAATAAAATAAATAGCTGCTTTCTTAATACGTTCTTGTAAAAAGGAGTTTATTTCAATGTTTTGCTCATATTGTCTGAGTTCGTATATTTGATTTTTAAATTTTTCAGCTACTTGAACAATATCTTTTTTGAAACTTTCAATAATACTGAGAATCAGATCCTTTACCCAATCTTCAGTTGCACCTTGATTATCCTGAATCAGCTTTAATAGTTGATAAAATAACCCTTGTATTCTATAAAAATCGAATAAATCCAATAACAGGAGATGTTGATATTCTTGTCTGGATTGATTCAAATTTGTTTCTGTAGGAATATTCTGTTTTATATCATCTGTAAACAGTTTTACCTTTTCATCACTAATGACGCTACTCAATGAAAGCGGATGTGTAAGAATCATCCCCTCAAGCGATTTACACCGGCTAAGGGCAACATACACCTGACCATGAGCAAAAGAATAATTAGCATCGATAATCGCCTTTTCAAAAGTGAGCCCCTGGCTTTTGTGAATGGTTATCGCCCAGGCAGTCTTCAAAGGATATTGGGTAAAACTTCCCGATACATTTTCTTTTATTTCTTTTGTTTCCTCATCGATTTCATATTTTGTATTTTCCCAGGTCATCGAAGGAACCCTGATTAAATTTTCCTCATTTTCACACCTGACATGTATGTTTTCGGAATCAATATTTTCAATTTTACCTATTTTCCCATTGTAAAATTGTTTATCGGGATCATTTTTAATAAACATGACCTGAGCGCCTTCTTTCAAAATCAAAGAAGCTTCGGTAGGATATATATATTCAGGAAAATCACCTTCAATTTTCGCTTCAAAATTATAAGCCTGAGAGTTTAATTTATTCAATTTATTGGTATTGATCTGATTCGCCTGGTTATTGTGTGTAGTCAATACAATATATCCTTCATTTTCTTTCTGAAAAATCTGAGGAAAATATCGTTTATTTAATTCTTGCAAAGCCTGATTGCTGATTTTATTTTCACGAATCTGATTGAGAATGGAAATGAATTTTTCATCACTTTGACGGTAGATTATTTTCAGCTCGATGCTAACATAATCTGTTTTTTTCAAAGCTTTGCTACTGAAAAAATAAGGTGTTTCGTAATGATTCTGCAAAATATTCCAATCGTCATCACGAGCTACAGGCGAAAGTTGTTGTAAATCGCCGATCATTAAAAGCTGAACACCGCCAAAAGGTTTGGACCTGTCTTTGAAACGACGCAACACATCATCAATTCCATCCAGTAAATCAGCCCGTACCATACTGATTTCATCAATAACCAATAAGTCTAAGCTTCGCAATACATTGATTTTCTCCCGGTTAAATCTATTTGCTTGGAAATTATTTTTTTGATATTCAGGCAAATACGGACCAAAAGGTAATTGAAAAAAGGAATGAATGGTTACACCGCCGGCATTAATAGCTGCAACGCCTGTAGGAGCTGCAATTATCATTCTTTTAGGGGAATTTTCTCTCAATTTTTTCAGGAAAGTTGTTTTTCCGGTACCGGCCTTTCCTGTAAGAAAAATATTTCTTCCGGTAAATTGAACAAAGTCGGAGACAAGTTTTAATTCCGGATTTTCGGGAATTGTGTCTATTGTATTCATACTCTCAATGTTGGTTATTTAACATATCCAATCGGATTTCTAGGGTCATTTTCTATCTCTTTTTTAGCAGTCAATTCTATTAAAGCTTGACAAATGTCATTGAATTGCTTTCATAGTCTTTTGTTTTGATAAATATTTAGCGACAAAGTTAAGATTTACTTTTTAACCTTAAACATTCAACCTTAAACAATTGAACAAAATACATATAAAATTGTAACTTTGCAGGTTGTTATGGCAATACATTATCAAACAGAGGACATTCGCCTTCCTAAAATCAAACGTAGAGACATTTCCAATTGGATAAAAGAAGTGGCTCTCATTCACAATAAAAAAGTCGGAGATATTTCCTATATATTCTGCTCTGATGAAAAAATATTGGAAATCAACAACCAGTATCTGCAACATGATTATTACACAGATATTATCACATTCGATTATTCGGATGAAAAAAACATCTCCGGAGATTTATTCATTTCCCTGGAAACAGTAAAAAGCAATTCGGAAAAATTCAAAACTGATTACAATGAAGAATTACTTCGTGTAATTATTCATGGAATTCTTCATCTTTGTGGCTTCAAAGATAAATCTCCGAAAGAAGAAAAGTTGATGAGAGAAAAAGAGAATGAGGCTTTAATATTATTAAATAAATGAAAACGACAAATTCGATCACTGCTAAAGGTTGGCTAAGATATCATCCTTACAATAAACAAGTAACAACAGATTTTTACTATTTAAAACTTTGTAACAAAGTTTTGAATGTAATGAAAAATAAAAAATTCGATTCTATTTTCTCTTCTCTTGACGAAAAAACAGAATTAGCATACATTCTAACAGCATATTTTGAAGATACAATAAGTGAAACCCGGATTTTCTCTTCATTTACTGAACAACATTATAAATTGTATGGAAAATATTTACCTTTCTATAGTATAAACCCCAAAGATTACTATCCGGATGAAGTCAATTTACAGGATATCTCATTCCTTATCTGGCATTTCCAAACCACATTCACAGACTACGATCTCGGTATAATCTCAGATCCTCTTCATCCGGAAGTAATTGAATTATCTGAAGTCATATATGATTTATTTGATAAAGAATTCGAAAATGCACCTCAAAATGAAGACTTGCAAAACTTCATTACAGACATTAATGCAGATTCTCCTGTATTGGAAATCAGAAAAAGAATTGAATTTATAGCTTGTGATTGTTATTTAAACGCATTAGAATTTAGCATTTTCATGCAAGATCAAATTGATGAATTAAAAAAGAAGACACATAACAAACGGGATAAAGACGACTTCGAATTTTATAACGAACATGCTCCTTTAATACTATATGATGCCAAATTAACTTATGTTTTCAATGAAACAAGCCCATTATTGTCACTATATGCCAAAGAAATTCTATGCAATATGTTGGGAAAAGAACATCCGGCTTATCAATTAATTCAAAAAATTTCCACTAAAAAAAACAGCCTCTTTTTATACAAAAAAGAAGAAGAAACTTTTTACATATTCAAACATATTTATTCAAGTAAGACAATCCATCTATCCAAAGAATCTTGCTCATTTAAGAAAGAGTCCTTGATTCCGGATCAATCCGTATATTCATTGAACATGACTCAATGGGGAGATTTATGGCAATTAACAGGTAGCTCTGTCCAATACGACATCCCAATGGAAGAATTGCTTATGACGAGCACAGGAATAGGTATTTTCAACGAAATAGAAGATCAACTTAAAATAATAAATGAACAAGAAATAGCATTCCTTTCAGTAAATAACAACAAATACATTACATATTTATCATCTCAGGAAGAGCTGAAAAATTTGATGATAGAAGTAAACATCACCCAATTCAAAAAATCTCACCCTCATTTGAGTAACGAAAAGATGAAAGAATATGCAGAAATTAATTTCAACACTCTTATTTTAGACGACTTCAAAAATATCGTTATCTTCTATAATCCTTTGGGAGGAACAGAATTTTATCCTGACTTTGCAGATTTTATCAATGATAAAGACAACTCTTTTTATGACGAATCTGTTAAAATCGATCTGGAAGAAGTTTTATTTGACAAAACATTCAGCAAAGAATTTATCAACTACCTCACCGAAAACTCACTAATAAACTTTCCTATTCATTCCGAATTTAAAAATGGGAATGAACAGGAATTGATTTTCAACAATTTAGACTTCTTGTTAAGATATTATAAACGCAATCATTATTGGACAAAACCACAAATAACAATAATGGACAAATAAATCAATGAAATTTAATTACGACGTTATCATCGTAGGCGCCGGACATGCCGGTTGTGATGCTGCTGCCGCCGCCGCAAATCTGGGTTCAAGTACATTACTGATCACAATGGACATGAATAAAGTAGCTCAAATGAGCTGTAATCCTGCTGTCGGAGGAATCGCCAAAGGACAAATCGTGCGGGAAATCGACGCCTTGGGAGGACAAATGGGAATTGTTACCGACAAAACCGCCATTCAATTCCGCATGCTCAATCGTTCCAAAGGTCCGGCCATGTGGAGTCCACGTGCACAAAGCGATCGCGCCCGCTTCATAGAAGCATGGAGAGAAACAATAGATAATACACCCAATTTATGGCTTTGGCAAGATACGGTTTGCGAACTCATCATTGAAAATGGAGCCGTTTGTGGAGTCAAAACGCAGTTAGGAGTTGAGTTCAGGGCAAAAGCCGTTGTTCTTACAGTCGGAACTTTCCTGAACGGATTAATTCATGTTGGAAAAACACAAATAAGAGGAGGGCGTATTTCAGAACCCGCTTCATATGGAGTTACAGAACAATTAAAAACTTTAGGTTTTGCAACAGACCGGATGAAAACCGGAACTCCGGTTCGCATAGATGCAAGAAGTATTGATTTTTCCCTTACAGAAGAACAAAAAGGCGAAAATGATTTCCATAAATTCTCTTATCTGGATTTTCAGCCAAGAACCTTAAAGCAACTTAGCTGCTGGACACTATACACAAACGAAGATGTTCATCAGATATTACGTGATGGATTAGATGATTCTCCGTTGTATAATGGGCAAATTCAAAGCATCGGACCTCGTTATTGTCCGAGCATAGAAACAAAAATCGTAACATTTGCCGATAAAACCCAACATCAACTATTCCTGGAACCGGAAGGAGAAAATACCAAAGAATATTATTTGAACGGATTTTCATCCTCTCTCCCACTCCACATTCAATTGAATGCTTTGAAAAAAATTCCGGCATTCAAAAACATCCAGATTTATCGGCCCGGGTATGCTATCGAATACGATTTCTTCGATCCGACACAATTACAGCATTCATTGGAAACAAAACGAGTCAAGAATTTATTTTTTGCCGGACAAATTAACGGAACAACCGGATACGAAGAAGCCGGCGCTCAAGGTTTAATTACAGGAATTAATGCACATATCAATGCACATGGAGGCAATTCTTTTGTTTTGGGCAGAGACGAAGCATATATCGGAGTTCTGATTGACGATTTAGTAACAAAAGGAGTTGACGAACCTTACAGAATGTTTACTTCCCGTGCCGAATATCGCATTCTGCTCCGTCAGGATGATGCAGATATGCGACTAACCGAAAGAGCTTATCAAATCGGACTGGCAAAAAAAGATAGACATCAATTACTGCAAAATAAAAAAGAGTACATACAAAGATTAGTAAACTTTGCCAAAACATATTCCATCAAAGCAGATTTTATCAATGCCGGATTGGAAAAATTTGGTACTACACCATTAAATCGCGGGGTGAAATTATACGATCTGGTTTTACGTCCACAATTAAATCTGTACAATTTAGCTGAACTTGTCCCTGCATTCAAAGCCGAATTAGATAAAATAGCCAGCCGCAAAGAAGAAATCATCGAAGCTGCT
>JAVBLQ010000087.1:0-10109 GCA_031553435.1 Bacteroidales bacterium
TCGCCAATCAAAATATTTTTCAACTGAACTGTGTCCTCTCTGGAAGTGATTTGCATTAGATAAGGGCCTCCGCTTTTTAAGACTTCTGTTGTAAGAGACCAGTTTCCATCAACACCTGCTGTTGTTTGATATTTTTTTCCGGCGAATGTTAATTTTACAATTTCCCCTGCATGTGCATTTCCCCAGATTTTATTGGTTTTATTCCGTTGTAAAATGGCATTATCCGTGAATATATTGGCAACAGATAAATTTTGGGCAGAAAGAAATTCTGCCGGGAAGAAAAGAAACAGGATAATCCAAATGTGAGTTTTCATGGCGATTGAGAAATTATTATTAACCCTAACAGAACCAAAAATCCTGTTAGGGTATCTTTCATACATCTATTAATATCCCTCATTTTGTGTTAACATTCCACCGGAAATATCTCTGTCACGATTGGGTATCGGGAACAAATAATTGGCTTTACGGGGTGAAACTCCGGGTTTAGCATCTCCAACCAGTTTTTGCATTTCTTCCAACGTACACATTCTTACAAGGTCGTGCCAACGGTGGCCTTCTCCTGCAAACTCGACGCGACGTTCAGCTAAAACAGCTTTTTTGAAATCTGCATAGTTCGCAGCCGGAGTATCTCCCAAACCTGCACGATGACGAACGACATTCAAAGCGTCTTTAGCAGCCTGATTAGGGTTCTTGTTAATTTCGTTCAAAGCCTCAGCCTTGATCAGATACATTTCTGCCGTACGCAAATAAGGAAATGTTGCATCCGATTCGTTTCCTTTAGGTTCTGCCACTCTATCCCAATATTTGCAGAAATAAGGAGCATCAAAAGCTTCAACAGAGCCATCCGTATAGGTGAATGTTTTGAATAGAGCCACATCCCGGCGTTTATCGCCCAGTTCGAATGAAGCATATAAATTATCTGTGGCGGCATCGTAACCTTGTGCATTGTTCGGGCCACCTTTTGTTGTATTCATTTTAGGCAATAATCGAACGAGGAACTGATTTCCTTTCCAACCCTGGCTCAAAGAAGCGCTGAAATTGACTTCCCATATTCTTTCTCCTTTGAAACGATTGCTGAGTTTGAATAAATCTTCATACGATCCCATCGGAAATGCCGGTATGACTGCGTCTGCTTTTTGAACAGCTTTCTGCAAATATTCGTTGTTCTTTTCTTTTTGACCTAATGTCAGATAAACTCTGGCCAATAAGGCTGATGCTGACAAGGCATACGGACGTCCATAACCCTGGCGGTCACCATATTTCAAATTATTTTCGGCAAATGCCAAATCTTCCAGTATGACCGGATAAATCTGAGCAACAGGAGTTCTCGGTATTTTTGCTTCTTCCAGACTTTCTGTAGGTGTGATGTGTCAAGGAACATCTCCGAAGAAACGGGTCAGCTCGAAATAACACAATCCACGAAAAAAACGAGCTTCGGCAATCAGTTGATTTTTTTTCACTTCGTCTGTAAAGCCAATGGCAGGAACCTTGGCAATCACAGTATTACATGTATTGACAGTCATGTAAAGGTCATGCCATAAGCAAGATACCCGGGAATTATAGGCATCAATCTGAAATTTGGAAACAGATTGAAATTCAGGGGATGATTGTTTGGAAAGCATATTATCCGACATTAATTCCGGCAATTCCCAGAAGTCATTATAAAATAACCCGCCGAAGTGTTCACTCCACAGATTGTAAGCATCGTAGTCGGATATCAATAAACTGTAGATAGCATCTGTTGCTGCAACGGCATCGCTTTCGGTTTTATAATAATTTTTATCGGTTATGCTTCCTTTGGGATCTTCATCCAGAAAATCCGAACAAGCTGTGAATGTAGCGATTGACAATATCAGTGTTGATAGATAAATATATATTTTTTTCATTGTCGTAATTTTTTAAAAGTTTAGTTTAAGACCTAACATATATAATCTGGGTATCGGATAAGAACCATAATCGGCTCCCATACTCAGGTTATTTTGTCCGAAACGGCTTACTTCAGGATCATATCCGGAATATTTAGTAAATGTGTAAACATTTTTGGCGCTGACATATAGTTGCAGACCGTTGCAGGCATATTTTTTCAAAAAGTTGGCAGGGAGATCGTATGACAAAGTTATGTCTTTTATTCTTAAATAAGAACCGTCTTCCACCTGATGATCAGAGAAAACATTGGTCATTGGCGATGCATTTGCCCTTGGGTATTCGTTGGTCGGATTGGTCGGAGTCCAACGTTCCAATGCAGCTGTTGAGTTGTTTTTTGTTCCATCAAAACTTTCTAAGGAAAACAGGTTGAAATTGGCGATAGAATTACCCTGGACACCTTGTAAATAAAGATTCAGGTTGACATTTCCTGCATTTTGTCCTAATTTCAAAGTGAAAGTATTGTTCCATCCGTATGTAAAATCAGGATTGGCATCGCCTAATTCATACAAATCCGATTCATTCAGGATGTTATCGCTATCATCTTTATTGACATATTTTCTATCTCCGTAACTGATTGTTTTACCGGGGAAATAGGCTATTTTTGATAAATCTTCACCTGTTTGAGCAATTCCATCGGTTTTATATCCGTAAATAGTTCCAATGGGTTTACCTTCCATCACTCTTGTCCAATAAGTGATACCCATGATACTTGCACCGGGTATTCCGTCTTCGTTCCAAGGCAAGTTGGTTATTTTGTTTCTGTTCAATCCGAAAGTGAGGTTTGAATCCCATCTGAATTTTTTATTATCCACAGGAGTTGCATTGAATGTAAAATCAAAGCCTTTGTTTTCAAGGTTTCCAATATTTTGTATAGCTTGTTCATAACCAAGATGATATTCGACAGGAACGGGTAAAATCAAATCTTTTGTTTTTTTGATGTAAAAGTCGGCTGATAATGAATACCGGTTTTTATATATGCCAATATCGAAACCAAAGTCGAATTGGGAGGTTGACTCCCATCTTAAATCCTGATTTCCTAAAGTATATGGGCCTTGACCTTTGATAATTCCAGCAGTGTTGATGTAGGCTTCTGTTACTTGTAACAATCCCAACGAACTATAAGGGGGGATTCCTTCGTTTCCGACTAAACCGTAGCTCAGACGTAATTTCAGGTTGTCTATCAATTCCTGGTCTTTCATGAAAGCCTCTTCGGAAACGCGCCATGCCAATGCTGCTGAAGGGAAGAATCCATATTTATAGTTTTCCCCGAATTTTGAAGAACCGTCGATACGACCAGTCAAAGTCAGCAGGTAGCGGCTGTCATATCCATAATTAACGCGAGCCAGGTATGATAACATTTGCCATGAGTCATAACCTGTGCTTGCAATTTGAACTTTTGCTCCTTGTTGAATCGCATGATATCCTAATCTTCCATCTTCAATATTCGATCTTGCCACAGTGACAGGAAAGCCTTCGTACTGTTGAGAGGTGATGCCAAGCACGGCATTCACAGAGTGTTTTTCGGCAAAAATCTGATTATAGCTTAATGTGTTTTCCCAAACCCAGGTATATCCGTCGGCTTGACCAACAACGGCAATTCCTTCGCTGGCTTCACCTCTTTTGATGTCTTTAGGTGCAAAACTTTGGTCTTTTACGTTGAAGTAGTCAATACCGATACTGCTCCTAAAATTTAATCCTTTCAAAATCATTACATCGGCAAATAAATTACCTGTCAACCGAAGTGATTTGTTTAATTGTTGATAGGTATTTGCATCCTGAACCGGATTTCCTACGGCGGGGTTGGAGGTATTGTTTTCGTATACATAAGTTCCGTCCGGGTTTCTTACGGGTAATCCGGGATTCATTTCCAATGCCCAGGAAGTGATACTGGAAGGAATAGCGCTTTCGTAATTGGTTACAACGCCATTGGATTGGCTATAGGAAATATTCATCGTGTTCCCAATTTTAATTCGGCTGCTCAGCTCCTGGTCCAAATTGAAACGAAGGCTTCCTTTTTTATAGTCTGATCCGATGATAATTCCATCCTGGGAGAAAAAACCGGTAGAGAGGAAATAGGATGATTTATCGCTTCCTCCGGCAAAACCGGCTTCGTAATTCTGAATGGGCGCTGTACGAAAAATCTGATGTTGCCAGTCAGTACTTTGTTTTCTCAGGTTATTCAAATCCGCATAGTAAAGTTTTCTTTCTACGTTTGCATTGTCGGCAGCTTCATTTCCGAGAATGGCCAATTGTTCGGCATTCAACATATCCATCTTTTTGGCAATGGTTTGCAGTCCATAATAAGCATTGAAGGAGGTACGAACTTTCCCTTTGCTTCCACGTTTGGTGGTGATCAAAATAACGCCATTGGCGCCACGTGCTCCATAAATTGCAGTGGCGGAAGCGTCTTTCAATACTTCGATAGATTCCACATCGTTCGGATTCAGGGAGGCCATCGGGTTCAGGGAAGGAGTGTTCATTGCTCCTGAACTGGCGCCGCCGCTAATCACCGGCACACCATCAATCACATACAAAGGTTCGTTGGTTCCCATGATAGAGCTTGTTCCACGAATACGGATAGAAGTTCCAGCTCCCGGTTGTCCGGAAGTATTGGTGACAACCACACCGGCTGCACGACCTTGCAATCCCTGGTCAACAGATGTAATGGATGTTTTTACCAGGTCTTCCGATTTTACGGAAGATATAGAAGCAGTCAGGTCACTTTTCTTTTGAGTTCCGTAACCCACTACGACTAATTCTTCCAAATAATTTACCTGTGCTTTTAATGTTGTGTTCAATGTTTGATTGGCAGTCAATCTGATTTCTTCCGTTTCATATCCGACATAGGAAAAAACGAGATAATCGCCTACGGATGCATTCAGCGTAAAATGTCCGTCGAGGTCTGTAACAGTTCCATTACTGGTATTTTTAACAATGACGCTCACGCCTACAAGAGGAGTTCCGTCTTCTTCACTTACGGTACCTGAATATTGTTTTTGTTGTGCATATATATTTCCCCACATACAGAGGAATATTAGCAGACAGCAAGTTTTTATTATGTGTTTCATGTGTAAAATATAATAATGTGATTTTTTATTTTTCTAATCCCCAATTTTTATTTGGTTGTGAACCTAACCAAATTTCCAGATTTCCTCCAAGCCCATAGTCTTTATGTTCTATCCAGTATTTGTTATGTCCCTTTCCATTGAATTGTGTTTTTTGGATATAGCAATTTTCTTTGGAGTTGTTGTATGTTTTAATTTTAAACTCTTTTCCTTTATAATATTGAGGATTGAGTTTAATCGTAATTTCATCAAATACAGGACTTGTGATTTCATACGAAGGATTCTGTGCACAGGTGCCCTGTACGCTGAATAATCCCAAAGCCATCAAAGCGCTTACGCCACCCATTTGTCCCTGATCTTCATCATGTCCGCCATATCCCCGATCAGGTGTAATGGCTCCATAAGCTTGTGCTCCTACTTTTCTTACCCAATATTGAGAAAGCCAGGGTTGTCCCGCCAGATTGAACACATGTGCATCCGAGCATCCCGGTTGATTTGCGTAGCTGATATAACCATTGCTGTATCCGAATACAAAATCATCTTTATCTGATTGTTCGAAAGCGTAATTCAGCTTTTTGCACAATACATCGTTTCCTCCCATCAACTTAGCTAATCCGGGTATATCCTGAGAAACGGCCCAAGTAGCTTGCCAGGCATTGGTTTCTACCCAGCCATGTCCACTCAGAGGATCATTGTGTAACCATTTTCCGTTAGCATCTTTTGGGAAAAGAAGTTGTTGTTCTGGATTATATAACTTAATCCAGCCTTGAGAACGTTTCAAGTAATAAGACGCATCTTTGGTTTTTCCCATTTTAGCAGCCATTTGAGACAAAGACCAATCCTGAAATGCTGCTTCAATGGTAATTTCGGCATTGCCAGGATAATATCCGTTTTTGATGTAGAACTCGATTTCTTTTACAGGACCGATCATACCTCCGGGTTTATGGTTTCTGACCATTGCTTCATATGCTTTTTCCGGATCTGTTTTTGTCAGCATATTTTTCTGATAAGCTGAAGTGATCAGATTGGTTGCCGGACAAGTGGTCATGATGTATGAATAACCTCCTGCATTGGGGCCTCTGGGCAATAATCCTCCATTATCAGCATATTGTACCAGACAAGCGGCAAAATCATCCAGAACCTCAGGCCAGGCCAATCCCCAAAGAATATTCAGATTCCATTGAGTCAACCAGAATGCATCCGAGTTATACATGTGAAAACGAGATGTCCCATCCTGATTTTTAGGTAATGTGCGAACAATCAATTTTGCATTGACAGTAGCATTTCCTACCCTTTGTCCTTGGGTATAATCGGGATAATCACCAGAAACATCATCCAGTTTGTGTCTTCCGAGTAATACATGCCACAGATCCGTATAGAATTTGATTTGTTGTTCGTTGGTTCCGCCTTTTACATCAATGCGACCCAACCAATCGTTCCATTCTTTACGTGAATCAGCTTTTACTGCATCAAAATCCCATCCGAATTTGTCGTTTTCCATATTTTTACGGGCATTCTCTATGTTTGTATAGGAAACTGCAAATTTTACCTGTATTTCTTCGCCGGCTTTTACATTATAGACAGCGCTTACTCCGCAGGCAGGGGCATCGTAATAGCTTTCACCTGCATTTCTTGGTGTTTTCTGATTTATGCCCTGATGTGAGGTAATATTTTTCAATATTTCTTTTTCGTTCCATGCATCCAGTTGTTGGAATGGTTTATCGAATTTCATCACGAAGAATATCCTTACATTGTCAGGGCCTCCCCAGAAACGTCCGGTTGTATTGACAGAGCCTTCTATTTCAGTATTGCTTATTTTAGTTACACGACAATCATTCATGGTTGTAGTAGCTAAATATCCGCCCAGATTGAGCAATACATTCGACACATTATCTTTAGTGTAACGAAGTTTATAGTAGCTTACGCGGTCTGTGGAAGTCTGTTCTACCCAAATACCATAATCCTGTAAAAATACCCTGTGATATCCCGGTTGAACGATTTCTCCGTCGTGGGAGAAAGTCGATTTCCAGTTTTGCTCTCCTGATACGGGATTTACGTTTCCGGTGGTTGGCATCAAACTAATCCCTGACAACATCCAGCAATGTACTTGTGGAAAGCCTAATATTTCAAGTGAATTATAATTATATCCACCGCCATATTGGTTTTTGTTGCGCGTCATCGGTGCGGCGCTGATCATTCCGAAGGGGCGACTTCCGGTTACGAAAAAGAAATAGCGTCCACGGGCTGATTCCACATAAGGATCTACTTTGGAAACATAATCAGGATAGTCTTCAGGAGAAGGATATACTTCGATTTCAGATAAACCGACATTTAGTCCATCTGCATCTGTTGTTTCAAATTTTACCCAGCTTACTTTTTTGGTGGGAAAATTAACTGCTTTCGCACATCCATTATTGGGAATCTGATTAACAAAAATGCTGGATCCATCACTGAAATGTAAAGTCCCTCCGGAAATATGACTTTGCTGTATAGGGCGATCATACAAAATAATCCGGTTGATATTCTGTGGCTTCTCCCATTCCAGTCTGATCCACGGATAATCAATGGCTCCCCAGGAAGTTTGCCTGCTTGCCGACACCCATTCTCCCTGGTTCTCTATTCCGATTAATCCGTCAATTGCTTTTTGAGCCGAATGTTCTGCATCTTTTTCGGATGACGCAGTTATTTTAGCCAGAGGAGCAATATTGTCAGGGCCTGCGAATATGCAGAGATTGTTGGCGAGAAGGAATATTATGAATAGTTTTTTTAACATATTGTATCATTTAATTCTGAAGTTTAACGTTTTACGTTTATTGTGCGTAAGCCAAACGTATAACGTTAAACTTAAAACGTTAATATTCACCCGGAGTACAAGGTCCCCAATTGTAGTTTGCAGGATTAGATCCTCTATAAGGTGTAAAATCTGAAGTTTTGGGAACTGCCACATATTTTTCTACTACAGGAGTTGTTGCTGTGTAGGGAGGTCCGAGCCAGGACAAATCCAGATAAGTTTGTATCCAAAGATTTGCGTCGTCTAATTTTATTACCTGATATTTTTCAATAGTGGGAGTTGCAGACAAAAATCCGAATTTTATCAAATATATAGAATCTGCTTTCAATTCGTTTCCGATATATTTCCATGCACAATATTGATTCAATACATCTAAACCTGCTCCGGAAGGATCTCCCCAATCGTATTCCCAGCTGAGATCTTTGTTCAGGCGATATACATTATCCAGCATTGCGCTTGTTGTGGTATTATCGCCATTTGTTGTTTGTTCGGTTAATTTCCAGTCGAATTTACAGAGTCTGCCATAGTCATTCAATGTAACGGAAACTGCAAGATCGGAAGCATCAATCAGTTCTTCGGAAGCATTATAACCACTGAAGGTGTACACTAAAGTTCCTTCCTCGTCTCCTACTTCTATTTCCTGTTCGAAATCATATGTGTCGGAAACATTGTTGACAGGAATATCTATTTTATATCCTGATACTTGATTTCCATTCACCCATTTGGTTACTTCCAATTTTTTAATATCGGCATTTCCAAACGTTACTTTAGCTTTAATTGTATCTCCTGTATATCCCGAGAAGAGTAATTTGTCAAGAATCACTTTAGAATCTATGTGAATGCTTTCATCTTTTTGGCAAGAATAAGTGACAAAAAGCAGACACAAACCAATAACAAAAATGTTTAAGGCGTTTCTCATTTTTTTGTGTATTTTTTAGGTTAATAATAAATTTCTTTTAATGTGACAAGGTGACGTAGTGACGAAAGATTCAGGTCACCTTGTCACTATTTAACAAATGCTTTCAGCATCATGGCTTTAGTATTTCCTTCGTTGATGATTTTATACGATTTGGCATCAGCGGGAATTACAAAAGTTTCAGCATAATTGAATCGTTGTTTCATACCATCAGCTGTTTCAACAATTACGGAACTTCCTTCCACCAGCATCCAGACATGGCATTTTCCTTCGGTTTCAATTTGAATTGAATCATCAAAAGTATAGCGAAGTACATCATAAAAATGTTTGGGATGGGTAGGACAATGTTCTATTTTTACACCTTCTTTTTCCTGTATTACAGAAGGATGCGAGATCAATTCTTCCTGTACTTTTTTCCCTTTACGCTCAAAATACAGGTTATTCATACCATGTTCAATATTAATCGGACGAGGACGTCCATCTAAATCAAGGCGCAACCAATCATACATTTTAAAGGTAAAAATATAAGGAGCGCTACTGATTTCCAGCACCAGATTATCTTTTCCCGAAGCATGAATAGTTCCATTGGGAATTAAGAAAAAATCGTGTTTCTGAGCCGGAAGTTTTTGCACATATGTTTCAATATCAATTGCTTGTGCTTTTTCCTGACTTTCCATCAATGCCTGATGAAACTTTTCAGGATTGATATCTTCCTGAAAGCCGAGATAGACAACAGGTTCATTCTGACAATCCAGAATATAATATGTTTCGTCCTGAGTAAACGGCATTCCGAATTTTTCTTTGATATATTCGGGACGAGGATGGCATTGTACGGAAAGGTTTCCTCCGTCGAATGTATCCAGGAAGTCGAAACGAATCGGAAAATCGTATTTGAAGCGTTCGGCACAATCTCCCAATACTTCTTTATAGTTATTATACATCAGGAAATCGAAAGAAACTTCGAGGATATAATTATCACTTTCAAATAAAAGGCCATTTTCCAACACCATCAATTCAAATGACCAGGCAAGGTTATCCACATCTTTATTTAACTGGCCGATGTGTTCTTTCATCCATTGTCCTCCCCAGGCTCCTGGCTCAAACCACGGACGCACACGGAAAAAATTTTTCGACATAGATGATAAACCATTTCTCAAATCACTGCCAGACATGGATAAATAATGATCCGGACGTTGCTCGTCCACAATTAAATCTATGTTGGGAACAAGATTGCATTTGTGTCTGTCCAATACCCGCCAGTCGACAAAATAGAATCGTTTGTACATTTGCCGGTTATCATCAAATGATTTGATTCCCAGATTTGTAGCAGTTTGGGCTCTCATCCGGAACTGTAATTCATTTTTTGGCAAATCAACGTACATCAATGAGGCTGATTTCCATCCGGCTAATG
>JAVBLQ010000004.1:0-63152 GCA_031553435.1 Bacteroidales bacterium
TTACGCTACCAATGGTCCCGTGACTTTAGGAGAAAATGCTCAACCAGCTTCCGGTTCCGGCCAGGGTCAATTCATTAAAGCTCCTGCATCGCCTTATGATTGGCGTAGCCCCCAGTATGATTTGATGTGGCGTCCTTACCAGAATGGGACTAATGATCCTTGTTCTTCCATTACCGACGACGGGACTTGGCGTGTACCTACCCAGGATGAATGGTCTGCTATTCTCTCCGGTACTTCCGGTTCAACTGCTCCCGGTATTGCTTCTGCTAACACCTGGACATGGACTGATAGAGGTTATGCTATCAAACCCGACGGAATCACTACTACCCTTTTTCTGCCGGCCGCAGGCCGCCGTGACTACAGTAATGGACAGTTCTACTACGTTGGTACGGGCGCCCGCTATTGGAGCAGTACACCGGGCGGTACGTACTCGCGGTACCTGTTCTTCGATGCCGGCGGCAACGTAATTCCGGGCTACATAGATAACCGTGCCTACGGCTTCAGTGTCCGTTGCGTCGCCCAGAATTGATTCGTGAATAATGACTTAAATTAACAACATTTCCGTTGTGAAACGGATCCAAGGGCATGTCAACGCAGACAACTCCATACCCGCAAAGGTTATTTTATTCCTTTTAACACAGCCAGAGTGCGGAGTAGTTGGGGGAGGCCATTAGGGGGCCGCTCTGCGTTGGAACCTTTGACAAGTAATTGAAAGTGGAAAATCGAAAATGATTTCGTGTGTAAGCATCATTTTCAATTTTCCACTTTCCATTTTCAATTCATTCATTCATTCAGTATTATTTTTTGAAACTTTAAAAATTTTATTTGTTGATTTTCAATAAATAAATCTTAATTTTGCAGTTTAAAGTAATGCTATGGACGACAATATATTTTCAAAAATAGGAACCTCTCAAACACTGAGCCAAAAAATTGAACGAAGGATTGAAGAGGCTATCCGTCAACGCAAACTTATTCCCGGAAATAAACTTCCTTCGGAAAAAGAATTGTGTGCATCGTTTGCGGTGAGCCGTACAGCCTTGCGTGAAGCTTTAAGGAGGTTGAGCGCCAGAGGTTTGATTGAAATCAAAAAAGGTAGCGGAATGTATGTTGCCGAAATAGCTATTGAAGATGCTGTCAAGTCATTAAACTTATATTACGACCTTCGGTTTGATTCGAATCTGATAGCCCAAATGATTGAAATGAGAAGTTTATTCGAACCCCAGATAGCTCGTCTGGCAGCAAGAAACAGAACCACTAATGATATAAAGATCCTGCAGCAAAATATCATAGACCTGGAGCAATGCAATCCTGATAATACCCAACTGGAAGTTGATATTATTAACCGTTTTCACATGCATTTATCCAAAGCTACGGGAAATCCGATGATTATTGTCAGTATGGAGCCTATTTATTCTTTAATCCCGAGGATGAGGAATTTTATGTACGCCAATGTGGATGGTGAAAAAGAATATACTCTAACCGCTCATAAAAATATATTACAAGCCGTTAAAGTCAAGGATGAATTGGTTAGCTATAATGAGACAGCTGCTTTATTGAAACGGAACTTTGAAGTATATGATAAGTATTTCAAAGCGCTGTTATTATCATCCAATAAAACAGAAACCAATTCTTTTGTTAATCTGGACTTTTAAGAGATGATCATATCGCATTTTTCATAGCATCCAAAGCCTTCTTCACAGATCCGTGACTTAAAAGCATTTCTAATGCTTGTTCTTTGGAAATATTTAATTCTTCCATAATCATACGAGTACCTCTTTCTATTAACTTTTTGTTGGTTAATTGCATATTAACCATTTTGTTCCCTTTGACACGTCCCATCTTGATCATTAATGTGGTGGAAAGCATGTTCAATATAAGTTTTTGAGCTGTACCCGCCTTTAAACGGGTACTTCCCGTAACAAATTCAGGTCCCACAATTGCTTCGATAGGATATTCGGAAACGAGAGACAGTGGAGATCCCGGGTTACATGTAATACATCCTGTAAGTAACCCATGTTCACGTGCTGCTTTTATTCCGCCAATGACATAAGGTGTTGTCCCGGAAGCTGCAATTCCTATGACAGTATCCAGTTTGTTGATATCCAATTCCTGTAGTTCTTGCCAGGCCATTTCCATATCATCTTCGGCGCCTTCTATGGCTTTGCGTAATGCAGTATCGCCCCCTGCAATCAATCCGATGACTATTCCGGGAGAAACCCCGAAAGTAGGAGGAAGTTCCGATGCATCTAATACTCCAAGTCTGCCGCTGGTTCCTGCTCCAAGGTAAAAAACACGTCCACCTGAAGGCATACGTTCCAATATTTTTTCAATCAGAACTTCTATCTGAGGGATTGCTTTTTTAATTGCCAAATGAATCTTGGCATCTTCGTCATTAATCCCTGTTAAAAGTTCATGAACAGACATCTTATCTAAATGTCTGTATTTGGACGGAGATTCTGTAATACTTATCATTTTGTTTTAATTTTTAATTGATAATAGATGGTACTCTACTAAACCTTCCATTGGAGATTGGGTAATCTTACCTAATTTTAATCCGGATTTTTCCAACACTTTTTTCATAATTTCCTGGAAATAAAATGCAATACTTCCGGTAAAATGAATAGGAAGTTGTAATACCGATTGGTACTGTAACAAATTTCGAGCCACAAATTCGTTGAAACTTGTTTCCACTATGAATTTTATGGATTCACAATCCATATGTTTTGCAATGAATTTTGTATATTGGGCTAAGTAACGGTTAGGAAATGGTTTTCGGTAAACATGTTCTAAAATATCTCCCGCTGTTACCGGATAAGTGAAGAAGAAATCATTACGGATTGTTTCAGGAAGCTGGTTTTTAAGTATATCTGCGATTAGTTTTTTTCCTAAAACAGCTCCGCTTCCTTCGTCTCCAAGAATAAATCCCAGGGGAGAAACGTTGTGAGCGATCTCTTTGCCGTCATAATAACAAGAATTTGATCCCGTCCCTAGAATACAGGCAATTCCTTCCTGATTCTGACACAAGGAACGTGCAGCTGCCAATAGATCCGAATTAACTTCTATCGATTTTGTTTCGAAAAAAGAAGACAAAGCTTCTGATACAACTGACACTTTGGCTGGAATGCAGCCAGCTCCATAAAAAAAGACAGATGAGACATCATCCTTTGAAATTAAAAACTCAGTATTTAAAATATGCAGAATTTCCTCTTTTTCCAAAAAAAAAGGATTGATTCCACTTGTAATACAACTTGAAATTTCAAGGCCATTTCCTATCAATTTCCATTCGGTTTTTGTTGATCCGCTATCTGCTATTAAAATCATATTAAATAGGTTTACAGGCATCAAACATACAAAATTAAAATTGAAAAAAAAAATAAATTTGTATTATGTATGATAACTTATTGCATTTTTAAAAAATATACTTATTTTTGATGCATAAAAATTAAAATAAATCATCTGCATAAAAATATCATGAAAGCAATGGGGAAGAACATTTTGAACTATTTTACTATCATTTTGTTATTTTTTGCATTTCAGATGAATGGTTTGATTTTTTCTCAATCGTCAAAAGATCAAAAGTTGAGCCGGGATATTGAAAAGAGATTAAAAAATTATCCGGCTTATTTTGAAAATTGGAGACATCTGGGTAAAATCAAACTCGATACAATTGTTTCAAGTAACCAACAAAAAACAATTAACCTTTATTTTAATGCTATTCTTGCATATACTCCTGTCAGGGAATCTTATGTTGACAGTATTCAATCACTTATCAAACATGATTTAGGCAAAAAATATCGTTCATTTCATATCAATATCTATTCCAATAAACGTTTGTTGGAAGAATTTATTCCAAATTATTACAGATATAAAATTGTTAGAGATGAAAGCCGCTATAAAAAACAACCGGAAATAATCCGAAAACCACTTGTCTCTTATCCGGATCATTCGTTTTACTCCAAAGGATTGCAGGGATGTAATATTGCTTTGTGGCATAGTCACGGATGGTATTACGAAGCTCGTTTGGATCGTTGGGAATGGCAACGGGCGCGACTTTTCGGTACTGTGGAAGATATAAGTCCGATGACTTATGTGTTACCATTTATTGCTCCCATGCTTGAAAATGCAGGAGCCACGACATTTATTCCGAGAGAAAGGGATACTCATCCTACGGAAATAATTATAGACAATGATTATTCTTCCGGAAAATCGGAGTTTTTCATTATTAATCAAAAAGAAGAATGGAAAAACGAATCCAAAGGATTTGCATGGAAGGATACTCTTTACAATGACGAAAATCCTTTTGAGTTGGGAACTTACCTTTCAATTAATGCTTCAAAGTCAGATACCGCCAAAGTGATTTATTTTCCTGAAATTCCGGAAGACGGTGAATATGCCGTTTATTTATCCTGGGTGGCAAAACCAAACAATTCGGATGCTGTTCACTATATGGTTTATCATGCCGGAGGTCAAACGCCGGTCATCGTAAATCAACAAATCGGAGGAAAAACATGGATTTATATAGGGAAGTTTCCTTTTTATAAAGGAAAGAACTATGAGAGAGGACGAATCGAATTGATTAACATTTGTGCTGACGGAAGTACAATTACAGCTGATGCAATTAAAATAGGAGGGGGTACAGGAAGCATTGCCCGGCGCCCGGCAAACGAATATGTTTCACAACAATGGTCTCTTTCAGATGCTAAAAATCCATCGTTTGATCCATCAAACGATTTGAAACAAGCCGATTACTCATGGAAATTGAGTGATAAAGCACGATATCTGGAAGGAGCGCGATATTTTCTTCAATATGCCGGGATGCCGCCATCTGTTTATAGTCCGAACCAGGGAAAAAATGATTACAATGATGATTATCAATCGCGTGGAGATTGGGTCAATTACCTGATGGGGCAACATGTAGAGCCTGCGTTAGATTCTGCTTTGACCGGACTGCAAATTCCTATTGATTTATCTCTGGCTTTTCATACAGATGCCGGTGTGAAATCCAATGATTCAATTATCGGAACATTAGCTATATACAATACGCTCTATGGCGATACTGTTTTTCCGGATGGAAGTTCCCGGATGAGAAGCCGGGATTTGTCAGACCTGATACAGACACAAATTGTTTCGGATATTCGTTCCCGGTTCAATCCGGAATGGACTCGCAGGGGATTATGGGACAAGTCTTATTCTGAAGCCTGGAGGCCCAAAGTTCCGGCTATGTTGCTCGAACTTTTATCACATCAGAATCTGGCGGATGTTAAATTCAGTTTGGATCCCCGTTATCGTTTTGCCGTCAGTCGTGCTATTTATAAAGGTATATTGCGTTTTCTGGCAGAACAGAATAAGCGGGAATATGTTGTTCAACCCTTGGCTCCAGATCATTTTTCAATCCAAATAATGGAAAATAAACGGGTTCGTTTAAATTGGCAACCGGTTTCCGATCCTTTGGAAATAACTGCCGAAGCAAAATTATACAAGGTATATATGCGTGAAGGAGATCTGGGATTTGATTCCGGAACGCAAACGGATCATACAAGTTTGGATATAGATTTATCAAAAGAAAATACAATTTATAGTTTCAAAGTCAAGGCTTTGAATGAAGGAGGAGAAAGTTTTCCTTCCGAAACTTTATCTGTAGGTATAATAAATAATGGGAAAAAGCCGGTGCTGATTGTCAATTCTTTTGACCGGATCAGCGGACCTGAAATCATTGACGGAGAAGATATTGCAGGAATAGCCTGGTGGAATGACCAGGGAGTCCCGATGATTTCCGATATAGGTTTTACCGGAAAACAATATGACTATGAGCGTAGCCATGCCTGGTTGGATGATGATAATCCCGGTTGGGGAGCCTCTTATGCTGATATGGAAGGGAAAATTATTCCGGGAAATACTTTTGATTTTACTATCATTCACGGAAAATCTGTGATGAATGCCGGCTATTCCTTTGTATCGGCAAGTAATGAAATTTTTGAAAAAAACACTTTTGATCCCGGCAATTATTCGACTTTAGATATTATATTTGGAGAACAACGTTCAACACCGGATTATATCCGGCCGGAAGAGAAAAATTTTGTTGTCTACACCCCTGGAATGATGGAATCTATCCGGAAATTTGCAGATGCACAAACTCCTGTATTCATTTCCGGAGCCTACACCGGAACGGATATGGTTGAAAATAAAGATAGTATGGCTATGCGATTTACTGCCGGTTATTTACATTATTCATGGCAAACCAATCATGCCGATAATATGGGACAGTTGAAACGAACGGATTTATCACCTTCCGCTTTTCCGGAAACATTACATTTCAACACAAAATATAATCCTGCAATTTACACGGTAGAAGCTCCCGATGCAATTGAACCTGCCGGGAAAGAAGCCGTATCTTTGTATCGCTATACGAGCAATAACACGAGCGCAGGAGTAATATATTCCGGAAAAAACAAAACAATTGTTCTGGGTTTTCCCTTTGAAACGATTTTAGATGAAAAGGAAAGGGATGAGTTGATGAAAGCAATAATTAATAGTGAATGGTGAGGCTCGCTTTGCCCGCTGTGAATAGTGAAAGTAATGTATGATTAACTATTCACAAAGAACGAAGAGACTCTCACTATTCACCATTCACTAAATACAATATGATGGAAAAAAAGATCACCTGCATTTTACCTTTTGGTAAAGGCTCAGAAACAATCAATACAGTTCGGGAATTAGAGTCCAATGCCTGTGTTGATAAAGTTATTGTTCTGGAAGATGAAGCGGAAAAATTACAACAAACATCTGTTCTGAGAAAATTAGTGGGAGAAACTTCAACAGATTATGTTCTGATTTATACTCAATCATTGCAATTGAAATTAGGAGCTTATGCTCTGGAACGAATGTTAAAAACGGCTATAGATACTGAAGCTGGATTGGTTTATGCCGATTGTTATAAGATCAAAGATGGAAAACAGCAAATACATCCTGTCATTGATTATCAGGAGGGAAGTTTGCGTGATGATTTCGATTTCGGATCATTGCTTCTTTATAAAACTACAGCTTTTAAACAAGCTGTTGAAAAGATGATTGTTGAATATCAGTTTGCCGCTTTGTATGATTTGCGGTTAAAAGTATCTCAACATCATTGTTTTGTCCGTTTGCCTGAGTATTTATATACGGAATTGGAGACAGACAATCGTCGTTCGGGAGAAAAAATCTTTGATTATGTCGATCCGAAAAACCGGCAGGTGCAGATCGAGATGGAACAGGCCTGTACCCAACATTTAAAGGATATAAAAGCCTGGTTAAAACCGGAATTCAATGAAGTGGAATTTACAAAAGCTACGTTTCCGGTCGAAGCTTCTGTGGTGATCCCTGTCCGCAATCGTGAAAAAACGATTGAAGATGCTGTCCGTTCAGTATTGATGCAAAAAACGGATTTTGCTTTTAACCTGATCGTTGTGGATAATCATTCTACAGACAAAACCACCGCAATACTTCAAAGTCTTGCAAAAGAAGATAATCGCCTGATTCACATAATTCCTCAAAGAGATGATCTAGGTATCGGCGGATGTTGGAACGAAGCAATCATGAATGAAAAATGTGGAAAGTTTGCCGTCCAACTTGACAGCGACGATTTGTATATCGATGAAAATGTACTGACAAAAATTGTCCGTGCATTTTATGAACAAAATTGTGCAATGGTGGTCGGAACCTATAAAATGGTCAATTTCAAGTTGGAAGAAATTCCACCCGGAATCATCGACCACAAAGAATGGACACCGGACAACGGACGAAATAATGCTTTGCGTATCAATGGTTTGGGTGCTCCCCGTGCTTTTTATACTCCGGTATTGAGGGAAATAAAAGTTCCCAATACCAGTTATGGAGAAGATTATGCCGTAGGTTTAGCCATTTCGAGAAATTATCAGATCGGACGGATATACGAGCCTCTTTATCTGTGTCGTCGTTGGGATGACAATTCCGACGCGTCATTGGATATCGTAAAAATGAATGGACACAATCTGTATAAAGACAGGATACGGACGATAGAGTTGTTGGCGAGAAAAAATAAATAAAGTCATCAATGAACACTCTCAATTCACAAGTAAAAAACTTGATAAAATCCCAGCTTCAGACCTGGGATTTAGCTGCTAAAAATTATGCCGGTTTAGCGTCTGTTATTACCCGGGAGCTTGCTTTTGACGGATTTAAGATGTCATTGCAATTTAATCCGGAAAGAATGCGTTCGTCGGCAGCTAAAGTGGATGCCCAATCGATTCGTGAACGGAAATGCTTTCTTTGTTTGCACAATCTGCCGGAACAGCAGGAAGGCGTCGATTTTATGGATAAGTATTCCATTTTGGTCAATCCTTTTCCGATTTTCAATCAACACCTGACAATCCCGGACAAACGCCATGTTGATCAGTTATTTGAGGGAAGAATGGACGATATGTTGATGCTTGCCAAGTTGTTGCCGGATTTTATTGTATTTTATAATGGACCTAAATGCGGGGCTTCCGCTCCCGATCATTTCCATTTTCAAGCCGGAAATAAAGGTTTTTTGCCATTGGAAAATGACTTTCATTTTTTCAAAAGAAAAAAACTATTGAAGGAACATTATTATGGCAATATTTTCACTATGGAAAATTATCTCCGGCAAGTAATCATTTTTGAGAGTTCAGAACCTCGTTGGATTAACAATGAATTCGAGGCTCTAATGTCTTCATTGAGAGAAATTCAGCCGGACGAACCTGAACCATTGATGAATATCGTGGTGAACTATTTTGAATATCATTGGCAGGTCTATGTTTTTCCACGGGCTAAACATCGTCCGTCTCATTTTTTCGAGGAAGGAGATAAACAAATTTTATTCAGCCCCGGCGCCGTTGATTTCGGTGGGACTTTAATTTTTCCCCGGAAAGAAGATTTTGAAAAAGTAGACCAGAAAATCATACAGGAAATGTTTGGAGAACTTACATTAACTGAAGGAATAACACAAAGGCACGAAGACACAAAGAAATATTAGTACTTCGTGTCTTTGTGTCTTCGTGCTTAAAAAAATTACACAAATGAAAATACCGGAAATAGCAATAGGAATCTTATCTTCCAAAGAAATACATTTTCAACTGAATATTCCATATCGTTTGCGTGGAACGGATAAAGTATTTGCCGGCAAAGGAAAAGCTATTTTCTCCCCCGCCAATGAAATTATTTTGTTTTTTGACCGGGAGAAAGTAACACTAAACGGCAATGTTTATTTGGAACCGCTTGATTCCCAATCTGCAAATTTTGACTTGTTTGATGTAGTCATTGGTATCAATTTCCATTGGGAACGCAAAGAAGACCAGCGTTTCAAAGGAATACTGAAATTTATCACTGAAAATGGAGCAATTACAGCAATCAATATTCTACCTGTTGAAGATTATCTCGAAAGTGTGATTTCGTCCGAGATGAGCGCCACTTCTTCACTTGAATTGCTGAAAGCACATGCCGTTATTTCGAGAAGCTGGTTGTTGGCGCAAAAGCAAAAATCTCAACAACTCGATCAACATTCCGATACCTATCAGTCTATTCACGAAACCGAAGACGAATATGTTCGCTGGTACGACCGGGAAGATCATGAGCATTTTGATGTTTGCGCAGATGATCATTGTCAACGTTATCAGGGAATTACTAAAGTTTCCACACCATTGGTAAAACAAGCGATTCAGGAAACTTTCGGAGAATTATTGATGTTTGGAGATGAAATCTGCGATGCCCGTTTTTCCAAATGTTGCGGAGGAGTTACGGAAAAATTTGAAAATAATTGGGAACCGGTTTCTCATCCGTATCTGGTTAAATTGATTGATAATGATTTTCAACCTGTTGATTATGAATTGGATCTGACCAGTGAAACCCGTGCGAAAAAATGGATTGAAGAAAATCCGCCGGCTTTCTGCAATACAACAGATAAAAACGTATTGGTGCAGGTATTAAATGATTATGATCAGGAAACTCCGGACTTCTACCGTTGGAAAGTAGAGTTTACTCAATCTCAGATCTCAGACTTAATTCACCGGAAAACAGGTTGGGATTTTGGTCAGATTATCAACCTCATTCCAATAGAAAGAGGAGAATCCGCACGTTTGATCCGTTTGAAAATTGTAGGAACAAAATTGACGAAAATCATTGGAAAAGAGTTGTATATCCGCAAAGCATTATCCGAATCCCATTTATATAGTTCAGCCTTTATTATTGAAAAAGAATTCGGAGAATCTGAGATTCCTGAAAAATTCATATTGAAAGGTGCTGGCTGGGGACATGGTGTCGGACTGTGCCAGATCGGAGCCGCCGTTATGGGAAGTAAAGGTTATGACTATAAGCAAATATTGACACATTATTTTCCAGAAACAAGCCTAATAAGAAAGTGGAAAATTAAATAATTTTTTATGAAAAACAACAAAGTTAATCCTTGGGCATGGATTCCAACGCTGTATTTTGCAGAGGGAATCCCATACGTAGCAGTAGTTACCATTTCCGTTATTATGTACAAAAACCTGGGAATGTCGAATACTGATATTGCTTTTTACACCAGTTGGCTTTATTTCCCATGGCTGATCAAACCATTCTGGAGCCCGTTCGTAGATTTACTGAAAACCAAACGTTGGTGGATCATCACCATGCAATTGTTCATTGGAGCCGGTTTGGCGGGAGTTGCGTTTTGCATTCCCACTCATTTTTATGTTCAGGCGACACTGGCTTTTTTCTGGTTGGTCGCTTTTAGTTCGGCCACACACGATATTGCCGCCGATGGATTTTATATGCTTGGTTTAGAGCCTAATGAACAGGCTTTTTATGTGGGTATCCGAAGTACATTTTACCGGATTGCTACTATTTTCGGACAAGGAGTGCTTGTTTTCTTTGCCGGATATCTCGAAGAAACAACCGGAAATATACCTTATGCCTGGAGCATTGTTTTTTATATCGTAGCCGGATTATTTGTGGCTTTCTTTGTATATCATAAATTTATATTGCCTTATCCCAATACCGATAAACCGACGCCCAATGTTACTGCCAGCAGTATATTTGCAGAATTTGCAATGACATTTGTTACTTTTTTTACTAAAAAATACGCCCTTGTCAGTATATTTTTCATGTTGACCTACAGGTTTGCAGAAGCGCAATTGTTGAAACTCATTCAACCTTTTCTGTTGGATTCTTATGAAAAAGGAGGATTACAATTATCTACACAGGAAGTAGGTATTGTGTATGGAACTGTTGGCGTTATTGGGCTGACAGTAGGCGGAATACTTGGAGGAATCGTTGCTGCTAAAGGCGGATTGAAAAAATGGCTATGGCCTATGATGATGAGCATGTTGCTGACTTGTGTCACATTTGTATATCTGGCTTATGCTCAACCACACAATCTGTTGGTTATCAATATCTGTGTGTTAATCGAACAATTCGGTTATGGTTTCGGATTCACAGCTTATATGCTTTTTTTATTGTATTATTCCGAAGGAGAACACAAAACAGCTCACTATGCTTTTTGTACCGGACTAATGGCCATGGGAATGATGTTTCCCGGGATGATGGCAGGATGGATACAGGAAAAACTAGGTTATCAACACTTTTTTGTGTATGTGATGATTTGTTCTATCGTTCCGATTATAGCCGCTTCCTTGTTGAAAATCGATCCGGATTATGGGAAGGCGAAGAAGAATGGAAAATGATTGCGAAGAGATTAAAGTAACCTAATTAATGTTTTTGGGTGCACGGTACGCGGTGCACGGTGCACCCAAAAGTGTTATATGGATTCCATTTATGAACATTCTTAAAGTTTACTCCGGCACACAAGTGGTGCATCGACCGGCACACAAGTGGTGCATTGACCGGCACACAAGTGGTGCATTGACCGACACACAAGTAGTGCATCGACCGGCACACAAGCAGTGCATCGACCGACACAACAAATGTTAATTTCTGAGTACAAGGTAAAATTTAATATGGAATTGAAAATGAAAAAAATAATTATCAGTTGTTTGCTCATCCTATTTGCCTGTAATTTTGTTCAGGCTCAGAAGGTTAAAACGGGAATTGAGCAATTGAAGAAAGAAAATTTCAAACAACTTGCAGGCAAACGGGTAGGATTGATCACTAATCCTACAGGTGTGGACTATAATTTGAAATCCACTGTTGATATTTTGCATGAAGCTCCCAATGTAAACCTGGTTGCCTTGTTTGGTCCGGAGCATGGAGTCCGCGGTGATTTTGCCGCCGGGGCCAAAATCACGGACGAAAAAGATAAAAAAACAGGACTGCAGATTTACAGCCTATATGGAAAAACGCGGAAACCCACTCCTGAAATGTTGCAGGGAATTGACGCCTTAGTTTATGATATCCAGGATATCGGATCACGTTCTTATACTTACATCAGTACATTGGGCCTGGCAATGGAAGCCGCTGCCGAAAATAATATCGAAGTGATTGTACTGGATCGTCCCAATCCTTTGGGCGGACAAAAAATGGAAGGTGCAATTACCGAAAAAGAATTTACATCTTTTGTCAGCCAATTTCCCATTCCATATGTACATGGTTTGACTTGCGGAGAATTAGCCCGTTTTCTGAATGAAGAAGGTTTGTTGGAGAATAAAGTAAAATGTAAATTGACTGTGATCCCGATGAAAGGATGGAAAAGAAAA
The DNA here is from genome assembly GCA_031553435.1 of Bacteroidales bacterium. Classification (GTDB taxonomy): domain Bacteria; phylum Bacteroidota; class Bacteroidia; order Bacteroidales; family Azobacteroidaceae; genus JAVBLQ01. The sequence goes on from JAVBLQ010000004.1 coordinate 12,666, forward strand.
ATGACCTTTGATCAAACAGGTTTGCCTTGGGTGCCGTCTTCTCCACATATTCCTCATTGGGAATCAGCTTATTTTTATCCTGTTTCAGGTATTTTGGGAGAATTATCGTTTGTCAACATTGGGGTAGGCTATACACTGCCTTTTGAATTATTTGCCGTACCATGGGTTACTGATGCGGAACAATTGGCTATTAATCTGAATGCCTTAAAAATACCCGGAGTTGTTTTTCGTCCGATTCATTACACACCTTATTATAGTCAGTTGAAAGGAGAAGCTGTGAATGGAGTTCAAGTGCATGTTCAGGATTATGATAAAGTTCCGCTTTCTATCATTCAGTTCTATGTATTACAGGAGTGGCACAAAATGTATCCCGCTCAAAATTTGTTTGACGAAAAGAACAAAGATCGTTTCAATATGTTCGATAAAGTTTGTGGAACGGATAAGATTCGTGAAACTTTCACTCAACGTTTTCTGGTAGAGGATATTTTGCCGGTCTGGAACAAAGGCGTTGAGGAATTTAGGGCGAAGGTTAAGAAATACTTTATATATAAGTGAAAAGAATGAAAAATGAAGAATGAAGAATTATGTCGTGTGTAAGCCAATTCTTCATTCTTCATTTTCCATTCTTCATTCAATAAGTTCTTCAATAATCTCCGTAGTATCACCAACCACCGGAGCAGGCTTTTGTTCAATAGCTTCTTTCAGGAATAATCCCGGTTCATTGATCAGCCATTTCCCGTTTTCTTTAGAAAAATGTAATCTGCTTATTTTTCCTGTAGTCGATGGGAGAGGGACTGTGATTGTTATTGTCGCATTTTTTCCATCTACTTCTATTTTGTCAATGGGAGATGCTGTAGATTGCAAAGCGTCTTTTGTTTTGGAGTCGAGCGAATTTTCAAAAATATCGGATGCATCTTCCCACTTTTCGGAAGTCGATTGAGTTACATATCGTTTAGCTGTTGCCAGATCTTCGGAAACAATGGCAGAGAAAAAATGATCACCGGCTTCTTTGACCAGAATTTTCTCATCATTTCCACAAGATGTGAAAATCATCCATGCGATTATTATGAAAAAAGGGCAAGAAAATGTGTTCTTCATCTGCGTCTTCGTGTTTATTTAGGAACTTCAACTTTTTCAATCAGTCTGCGGCAAATAGTTGCTGTGGAATGACCTTCCATCTCGGTTTCTGCCGATAGAATCAAACGGTGCTGAAGAACCGGAACAGCAATGTATTTGATGTCGTCAGGCGTAACGAAGTCCCGTCCCTGCAACAACGCAAATGCTTTGGAAGCATTCAGTATGGCAATAGACGCACGCGGAGAAGCTCCCAGATAAATTGCAGGACTATTGCGTGTAGCCACCACAATTTGTGAAATGTATTTAAGCAAACTTTGTTCGACATAAATCTTGGAAACCAACCCCCTGAAATCCTTGATTTCCTGTTTGGAGAGAATTGATGCAACAGACTCCAGTTTGTTCAGTTTTATGTTTTGATGATGGCGTTCTAATATTTGCAGTTCGTTCTCTGGACTGGGATAATTGATAATAATCTTCATCAGGAAACGGTCTAACTGAGCTTCCGGCAACCGGTAAGTACCTTCCTGTTCGATAGGATTCTGTGTGGCGATTACACTGTAAATATCTCCCATCAAATAAGTTTTATTATCAATAGTCACCTGGCGTTCTTCCATTACTTCGAAAAGTGCGGATTGTGTTTTAGCCGGGGCGCGGTTGATCTCGTCAATCAATACTATTTCTGAAAAAATAGGACCTCTGTGGAATTCAAAATCATTACTTTTCAAGTTGAAAACGGTTGTTCCCAACACATCCGAAGGCATCAGGTCGGGCGTAAATTGAATACGGGAAAAATCAGCATCGATCAATTTGGCTGTTAGCCTGGCAATCAATGTTTTGGCGATCCCCGGAACGCCTTCTATCAATATATGCCCGTCGGCAAGGATAGCCGTAAGGATAAGATCGATAGTCTGCTCTTCTCCTACAATAATTTCTGAAATTTTGGATTTCAGTTCTTTTATTTTGCTTGAAAATTCACTGACGTCAAGCCTGTTTTCGAATGTTTCCATTATGTTGTTTTTTTGTTTATCTTTTTATTTCCGAACAAATCCATCTTTTGGATATATTCTAATGCTTCGGAATCAGTAATGTAAGCACCTTCGTATATTTCTTTCAGTTTTGTGAACAAAAATTTTACTTCATTGAAAGGCTCTCCGGTTTTAGATGCGATGCGCTTGAATAATGCTTCATTAAACGGTTCATCGATGATATCGATTGCATACTGACGTTTGATTTGTTCGGCAAAATAAATATATTTTTTACGGGCAATATCCGTATTGTCGTTTCTTCTTAAATATAAAGCGGCCAGGGTGCGGACAAATCTTAAAGTCCGGTTTTCCGGATCTTTGATCACCGGAATCGATTTCTGCTTTCTTTTGGCTGTAAAAATCATGAACAGGAGAATAGTAATCAAAGTAATATACAATGCCCATCGCAATGAATTGTTGGACACGATAAACCTGACCGGAGACGGACTCTCATCCGTTCCCTCTCCATAATATTCGATTCTCATCAGAGGTTTATCTTTCAGATAAGAAAGTGTGGCTAATATAAATTCATTATCCTTATGCAATATCCCGTAATTGGTATATAGGATTGGATTACAGCAGAGAATGAATTCTCCTTTCCCGACAGGTTTCCGGATAACAATGGCTTGCGAACTATCGTTAACTGCGATTACAGAAGCATCTCCGGGTATTTTGCTGAATACATTGCTCGAAATGATAGCCGGAAATTCATACTTTTTCCCTTGGAATGACGGAGAACATAAATAAAGCGTTTCTTTTTTTTCCATCTGAGTCTTCAATATGCTTCCGTAAAAATCAAAATGATAAGTACTATTGAAAGCCAATGTATCTCTTAAAAATTTAGGAAAGCCGGGTGACGCGATCATTACCTTATGTCCATCGGAAACAAAGCTTATCAAATCGTTTAATTCTTCCTGATGCAGGTAGAAATCATTGGAGATGATCAGCAAATTCTTATCTTTGATTTCACCCTCTCTTACAAGCCTTTCAATACTTTTATAAGAATGTGAATAATTACCATCCCAGGCATTTTCAAGTAAGTGGTCGAAAGCATAGCCGCCGAAAGGCTGTTTATCATATTTGCTGTATGTCGGGGTCCATCGGAACTCCTTGGGTGTCATTCGATTCAAAAAGAACAAAATGCCAAAGAGTAGCAAAATAAAGATTATGTATAGAACCGTATTTTTCATGAATCCAATTTGTTTTTGATTTTGTTCGAAATTTCTTTTGACTCATGAAAATGCTCTTCGGTTGCCTCAAAATTACCGTAGCGGAAATAAAGGAAGAGATATGAAATGTCTTTGAACAGATATTTCAATTCCGAATCTTTCATTTCATAAACATATTCGTTGACGGTTTTATTCGGATTCCAGACAATTTGTTCTTTTTCTTCCATCCATCTTAATGTTTGCAGATATTTCCAACGGATAGCGCTGAAATAATCTTTGGCGTTAAGCGCCTGATTGATTAATTTTTCAAAATCAATGCCATAGATGGTTTCATCCTCTTCTTTGATCTGATGTTTTAACCTTTTATTAAAAGAAAAGAAAGACGGACGATATTTGAACAAGATGAAAATGAAGAAGGCAACAACAATTCCACCGATAATGTACAATCCATAACCAACTTGCTTGACTGAGACATTCATATTTAAATGTTCAAACAGCCACCGGATAATGGCTAATTTCAACAAATCGAGCCACGAACGATCATCTTTAACAATGTGGGAATAATAATCGAAATCTTTGTCTGACCGAAATTCCTCCAATTGAGACTGATCTAATTGTACCGGAGTAATTTTTTCCTTTTCGTACAATGCAGTATCTGCCGGTTCGACTTTGAGAAGAGGAAGATCATCTTCGATCTCTTCAATAAAAGACAGGGAGTCTATCGGTTCGACTTGTGCAAAACCGGATGAAAAAAAGAAAACAGTAAATATAATTAATAGGTATTTTTTCACTATAATTCCTCAAAATTCTTAATCTGCTCCTGTAACGACACTCCTTCTTTCTCCTCAACGATACTTGTATAATGAAATCCCATAGGAATGACTATGAGTGGAAGAAATATATATGTTCCGAAAGCAAAAAGAATACCGGAAATATATCCCGCAATGTCGCCGATAAAGAAACTATCGGCTGTAGAAGTAGTTGTCAACATCAATTTGATGAACAGAACAATATAAAGCGGCACAATAAATATACCTTGCCCGATACTCATCAATAATCCCATTAAGAAAGAGACTCCGAATGTCCTGCCCCAATGCTGGAAACCGTATCTATAGCCTTCTATAAGGGCATTGATTATCCCATAATTTTTGAAATAAACAGGATAGGGAGCAAGAAATAACGGCAACATAAATATAAGTATGGCAAAAACCAATAAAAATACGACAATGATTCCGAGCACAGCTCCTCCGATTGCACCTAATATTCCTCCTGCAATTGCCAGTATCATAACTCCGATTATAATACAAATACCTATGGATAGAAATGACTGGAAAGTTTTGATTGCATAATGAATAATATCACTCTTCATTTCCTTGAGCGTTGTTTGTTTCGTTAACTTTCCTTCATGATGCCAGGTCATGATCGTTGCGCATAATCCGTAAATGACAGAAGAGGTAACGATCGATAGAACATATATTGCCAATAAATTGAAACCTAGCGAATAAGCCATTGCTGTAGGATCTTCGTAATTTCCTCCTGTTATGGATGTGGAAAGTACAGTGCCGAAATAACTGTTGGCAAAATATCCCTGAATCATACAAATGGGTATGATAATCAAGGCAATACTCTTGAAAATGACTTTTGCATATTTTTGAATAAAACTGATCGAATCAGATAGTACTTCTCCGAAAGTGCGAGTCCGGAATAACTTGGGTGTGCTTATTTCTTCCATAAAATTAGTTTAAACTTCGTTTATATAAAATGTGTGGCCAGACAATAAAATAAAAAATCACAAATGCCAATGATAATAGTATGATGGAAAGCCTGACTATATCAGGCAGTTCGGTTTGTCTGGTCACAAAAGATTCAAGGAATCCGGCGATAATGAAGATGGGAATAGTTCCCACTATGATTTTCAATCCCCGTTTGGCGCCCCGTCTGAATGATTCTCCCCGCGTATATGTTTTTGGGAAAAGCCAACCGTTACCCATGGTTATGCCGGCGGCTCCCGCAATAATAATGGCTGATATTTCCAATGTACCGTGTATCCAAATGGTTAAAAATGATTCCCAAAGTAGACCATGTTCATGGAAAAAATACTGGAACGAGCCAAGCATTACTCCACTATTGAACAGTAAATATCCGGAAGCAAGAGAGGTGAAAACACCTGCAGCAAAAACACGGAAAGATACCCATATATTGTTGACCGTTATTCCTAAAAACATATGGTCAGCATGCTCGTCTTTATAAACAGCCATCGGATCTCCTTTGGCAATATTGTCCAAAGTCATTTCCACATAATGGTCGCCCAAAATAAGCCGGACAAACTCCTGGTCATTAGCTGATGAAACAACTCCGATCAGTACGCTGACTGCAAAAATGAGGAAAGAATACAACAGCTCTTTTCTTGCTGCATACATCACCAACGGAACTTCCTGTCCCCAATAAGTAAAAATACGGGAAAGCTTTTCCTTTTTTCTTCCGTTCATATACTGATGTATTTTGGAAGAAAGATTGTTCAGGTAAGCGGTGATCTGGGATTTGGGATAATGCGTTCTGGCGAAAGACAGATCGTTGGTAACATCAATATAAATATCCGCCAACTCGTCAGGTGTTTGTTGAGAAATTGAACTCAGTTCATTTTCATATGATTTCCATTTTTGATTATTTTGACGAATAAATAAGGCTTCTTTCATTAATGTTAGTCCAATCAGGTTTATAAACATGCAAAAGTATATGAATTTTATTATTTTTGCAAAAAATAAAAATTTATAATGGAATCTATTCACGTTGAAACCGGACAACATGTAATCATAGCATACGAACCTGCCACTTTGTTTCAAAGAGGGGGAGCTGCATTGATCGACTCAATTGTTCAGGTACTGTATGCCATTTTTATACTAATGGGAAGTTCGGAATTAAATCTGAATTTGCTCGATAAGCCATATTTGCTGTTTTTGCTGGCGCTTCCTGTTTTAACCTATCATTTTTTCTTTGAAGCATATATGGGCGGGCAAACCCCGGGTAAATTAATCCTGAAGATAAAAGTTGCCAATGCAGATGGATCTGCAACAAGTATAGGTTCTTATTTTATGAGATGGTTGTTGCGTCCTATCGATATGTTTATGGGTGGAGGTATTGGAGCCCTTTTCATCCTGTTTACTCAAAATCATCAACGGGTGGGAGATCTGGCTGCCGGAACGATAGTGATTATTACAAAGACCAGGAATAATACGGAGGAAGAATATTACTATTTTGAAGACAATTATCAGCCGGTATATCCCCAGGTTGAGAATTTATCGGAAGGTCAGATCCATTTTATCAAACAGATTTTGCAATTGGATTCGACGGATAATCTTTCAACCTATTATCAAACATCGCAGAAAGTAAAAGAAAAATTAGGTATAGAAACTGATATTCGCGAGCGGGATATAGATTTTCTGAAGCGCATAGTGAAAGATTATAATTATTATGCTTCGCTTGGAGTCTGAAAAGTGAAGAATTAAATTCTTCACTTTTTAATTTTCCTTGCAGTTTCCTCAAATTCCTCTTTACTCAACGTCAATTTTTCTTTTCCGAAATACATGTCAGATTCTTTGTTGATGGGAATCAAATGAATGTGCGCATGAGGAACTTCCAGTCCAATGACAGAAAGACCAACTCTTTGACAGGGAATCGCCGCCTGTATGGATGCAGCTACTTTTTTAGCAAACAATATCATATCCGATAATGTTTCATCATCTAAATCAAAGATATAATCGACTTCTTGTTTGGGTACAACCAATGTGTGCCCTTTAACCAAAGGATTAATATCTAAAAATGCGAAAAAACGATCATCTTCCGCGATTTTATAACAGGGTATCTGGCCTGCTATGATTTTACTGAAAATACTTGACATATGTTTAATCAATTTAAAACAGTTTCTGAGTTTGAAGTAAAAAACAAAGATAATATTTATTCATGTAAGTAGTAGATAATATTTAGTATCTCAACCTTAAGTCTCATATAAATACTCTATCTATCGATAAATACATTCTATTAAAATTTAATTTCAAATAGAAAATATATATTTACATTTGCATCCGGTTAACGATATCAACTCTCAAATCCACCTAAAATCATGTGAATGGCGAGCCTCGCTTTGCTCACCGTGAATGGTAAGTAACACTTGTAATCTACGATAATAAATAATAAATTAAATTTTATGGAATCAATTATTAATGCTCAGATTCCTGAATTCAAAGTTCAGGCTTTTCAAAACGGAAGTTTCAAAACAGTTAGTGACAAAGATGTAAAAGGTAAATGGGCGATCTTCTTCTTTTATCCTGCCGATTTTACTTTTGTTTGCCCCACTGAATTAGTAGACATGGCCGAGAAATATGCAAAACTTCAGGAAATGGGTGTGGAAATTTATTCGGTAAGCACAGATACACATTTTGTACACAAAGCATGGCACGACACTTCCGATAGTATCCGTAAAATCAAATACCCCATGTTGGCAGATCCAACCGGAGTTTTGAGCCGTGGTTTTGGCGTAATGATCGAAGAAGAAGGTTTGGCATATCGTGGTACGTTTGTCGTAAATCCTGAAGGAAAAATCAAGATTGCAGAAATCCATGATAACAACATCGGACGGAATGCCGACGAATTGTTGCGCAAAGTAGAAGCCGCCTTATTTGTTGCTTCCCACCCCAATGAAGTTTGTCCTGCCAAATGGAAAAAAGGAGATGCCACGTTGAAACCAAGTATTGATTTGGTGGGGAAAATTTAATTAATATTTATGTTGGATTTATCACTCAAACAACAACTGCAAGATATCTTCTCCGGATTAGAAGCCAATTACATGTTGGACATTTCAGTATCTTCTCAACACGAGAACAGAGATGAGTTACTGGAACTTCTCAGTGATGTGGCTGAATGTTCGGACAAGATTTCTTGTCGGATAAACGAAGGTAAAAGACTGGAATTTTCATTACTGAAAAACGGAGCGGAAACCGGAATCAAATTCAGAGGCATTCCCAATGGACACGAATTTACCTCCTTATTATTAGCGGTTCTTAATTCAGACGGAAAGGGGAAAAATATTCCGGATGATAGTATCCGTAACCGGGTGAAAGCTTTGAAAGGACCAATCCGGCTTACGACATACGTTTCGCTTACATGCACCAACTGTCCGGATGTAGTTCAGGCGCTTAACGCTATGACTACATTAAATGAGCAGATATCTCATGAAATGGTAGATGGCGCTATTTATCAGGAAGAAATCGAAGCCCTGAATATTCAGGGAGTTCCCTCCGTTTTTGCCGATGGTAAACTTTTGCATGTAGGACGCGGAGATTTTGGCGAATTATTGGGAAAGCTGGAAACTCATTATGGAGTAAATGAGTCGCTTCCGGAAAATGCTGTGAAGAATTACGACGTTATTGTTTTAGGCGGAGGGCCTGCCGGAGCATCCGCTGCAATCTACTCTGCCAGGAAAGGATTGAAAGTAGCCATCTTAACCGAACGAATCGGAGGACAAGTCAAAGAAACTTTAGGCATAGAAAACCTGATTTCCGTTCCGAAAACAACAGGTGATGAGTTAGCCGGTAATCTGAAAAAGCATGTCCTCGAATATTCTATAGATCTGTTGGAACATCGTAGAGTAGAAAAAATTATCCTTGAAGATAAAGAAAAAATTGCATTGGCTGCCGGTGGAGAAAAATTCTCGGCTCCCGTTTTGATTGCTGCAACCGGTGCAAGCTGGCGTAAATTGAATGTTCCCGGAGAAGCCGAATATATCGGGCGGGGAGTAGCATTTTGTCCTCATTGCGATGGACCTTTCTACAAAGATAAACATGCTGCAGTTGTCGGAGGTGGAAATTCAGGCATTGAAGCAGCAATTGATTTGGCCGGAATTTGTTCCAAAGTAACCGTATTTGAATTCCTTGACGAATTGAAAGCCGATAAGGTTTTGCAGGAAAAAGTGAAAACGCTTCCGAATGTCGAAATTTTCTTATCTTCACAAACTACGGAAGTTATTGGCAATGGCGAAAAAGTGACAGCTATCAGAGTGAAAGACCGCAAAACAGAGCAAGAACGTACCGTTGAACTGGATGGCGTTTTTGTTCAGATCGGCTTATCGCCCAACAGCGCCATTCTCAAAGATGTAGTGAACACAAATCGTTTCGGAGAAATTGAAATCGACACACATTGCCGTACCAATGTATCTGGAATCTATGCTGCAGGAGATGTAACTACCGTCCCATACAAACAAATCATTATTTCGATGGGAGAAGGAGCTAAAGCTGCACTTACAGCATTTGAAGACCGGATTCGCGGAATAATTTGATGTGAAGAAACTGATTGAATTTTCAAAATGCGACCAACATGAATTTATAATGTTGGAATATTCATGTTGGTTATAATTTCCACTCTTTCAGATGTTTGTATAACATCCTGACCGGAAGTCCCATGACATTGTAAAAAGAGCCTTCCAATGCTTCGACTCCTATGTATCCGATCCATTCCTGAACGCCATAAGATCCGGCCTTGTCATAAGGTCTATACTTATCAATGTAATATAATATTTCGTCCTCATCTAAAGTTGCAAATTTTACTTTGGAAACGGCGAAGAAACTTTGTTGTTTCTTTTGGGTTGTCAGGCAAACGCCTGTGATAACTTCATGAATGTTACCGGATAAAGCGCTTAACATATTTATTGCTTCCGCCTCATTCTCAGGTTTTCCATATACTTTTCCATCCAACCAGACAATGGTATCTGCCGTGATCAGCAGGTCATTTGGTTTTAAAATAGGAAGATAAGCGTCAGCCTTTTTTTTCGCTAAAAATAAAGGAATTTCTTCTTTGTGCAAATATTCAGGATAAGTCTCTTCCACATCCGGCACAATCTTAACTTCATAAGGAATGTCCAATCCTGCCAGTAACTCTTTTCTCCTTGGCGAATTAGATCCCAATATAATATGATAATCAGCAATATTTTCCAACATAATTCTTAACTCTTCACTCCAATGATTACCATCCGAACGCATCTCCATTCATCCACTTACCCTGCGCCTTCATCACTTGTTCTACAATGTCGCGGGCTACGCCTTTGCCTCCTTCTCTATGGGAAATATATTTGGCAATGGACTTGATCTCCGGAACTGCATCTGCAGGACAAGCCGGAAGTCCGACAATTGACATGATTTCATAATCCGGAATATCATCGCCTACATACACAATTTCTTCGGGTTTCAATCCTGTTTTTTCTATGAAATCCTGGTAATCATTAATTTTTACATGCGATTTTTGGTAAATATATTGAAATCCGAGTGTTTCGAATCTGACTTGTATGGCATGAGTATTTCCTCCGGTCATAATACACAGGATGAAGCCGTTTTTTCTTGCCAGATTAAGTGCATAACCATCTTTGGTATTAATCACCCGCATCGGTTCGCCCGAAGGATATAATGGAATAGAATCGGTAGAAAGCACCCCATCCACATCAAAGATAAAAGCTTTAATTTTTTGTAGATCGTAGTTGATGTTACTCATAAGAATTGTCCATTGTCAATTTATAAATGTCTTTACTAATCAATTGATAAATCTCTTTTGTGGCTTCGTCTGTAATTAATTGAAGATGCTTTTGCATCACTTCCTGATCGTAGCGGACTGCCGGACCGGTTTGTGCTTCCAGTGGTTCCAGTTCATGAACTTTTTGAGCAGTTTCATCAATCAGAGGCAATAAAACCTTCCGGGGAATACCTTCTTTTTCTAAAATATCCGAAGCCAGTGCATACATATGATTGGTAAAATTGCAGGCGAAGACGGCAGATAAATGCAGATATTTTCTTTTTTCGGAAGATAATATGTATACCTCTTTTGATAATTTGTTTGCATGAGAAAGAAGCAAATTTTCATCTTCCCTATTGTTAGCTTCGATGAACACAGGAATTTCGTCGAATTTCACTTTCCTGTTTTTACTGAATGTTTGCAATGGATAAAAAACTCCATAACGGGAAGAAAAAGACTCAAAAACATCGACAGAAACGCTTCCGGCCGTATGCAAAAGTAAGCCGCTTACTTGTGGCATTTCTAACAGTAATTCATTGATGGCTGAATCTTTAACTGCAAAAATATAGATGTCGGCATTGCGATGAATATCTTTAATCGAAGTCGTAAATGCAGTATCTGTTTTTTCTGCCAAAGCTGTTGCCGATTCTTTTGTCCGGCTATAAACCTGAACAATAGAAAATCCTTTTTCTTTCAGCGCAAAACTTAACTGGGTCGCCAGGTTTCCGGCTCCGATCATTACGATTTTTAAGTCCATTTATTTTTTCCAAACACTCAATGTCAAAATAACTCCGGCTATAATCAATAATATCGGCCAGAATAAATCCGAATAATTTTTCAGCCAACCGAACAATTCATTGAAACGGAAAATCAATCCGAGGCAAACCAAAATGGCTCCAACTATTTTATCTTTTCTGAAAATCAGGAAAATAATTCCGGCATAGAAAAAAAAGTTTTTCCAATCCATGACATATTTTTCTATACCCAATATGTCAAAAAAACCGGTTTTATTCAATAAAAAAAGAAGTCCAAAAAAGATAAGGCTTATTCCGTAGGCCAGTTTATCATTTGTTTTTCTGGTTTGTGCACTCATGTTGTAATATTGTTTTGAATAGGCTTTTTAAACTTTTCTATATGTACTTTTTCCCATTTCAGGTTGTTTTCATCAAAAGGAGGGCGCTCTTCTTTTTTTCTTCCGATAGCAATGATCGAAAGCACTCCCAATTGATAAGGAATACCTAAAGTGTCATGGACAATTCCTTCCGCATCATATCCTTCCGCATTTTTCCGCCCTCGGATTTGTACCCAACAACTTCCCAAGCCCAGATCTTCGGCTTGTAACTGAATGTATATGGAGGCGATAGATGCATCTTCGATCCAGGCTCCGCTGGTCATTACATCTGTTGTTACCACAACAGCCAAAGCACAATCTTTGATAAAAGTACCTCCATGTTCTTTTGCCAATGAAAGCTTTTCTAATGTTTCTTTATTTTCAACCAAAATGAATTGCCAGGAAGTCCCGTTTTTTGAACTGGGTGACATCAAGGCTGCTTTCATGATTAACTCAACTTCTTCCTGTGTGAGAGGTTCGTTGGTAAATTTTCTTGTACTTCTTCTTTTCTTTATTAGTTCGGAAAAATTGCTCATTGCTTTTGTTCGTTTTGTTTCAAATCATCGACAAAAATACATTATTTTCCTTAAAATATACGGAAATGAATTATTTTACGTTTGTTTATAGTGATAAATTACGGATTACAGGAAATTAACTATCAATAACTTTTGTAACTTTGTAACTCGTAACCGGTAACTTATAACTTTACAACCCGCCACTAAAAAACAAATACATGAGGCTTAAAACTATATTTACACTTATTTTTATCATATTTTTTTATTTCTTTTCGTACGGACAAAAAAGGGCGAAAATATCAGGAACTGTTGCTGATACAGATGCTAATCCTTTGGAACTGGCAATGGTTAGAGTAACGGGAACTGTGAATGGAACTTTGACAGATGAAAAAGGTCACTACACATTATATGTAAGCACTAAAGATTCTTGTTCTTTAACGATTTCTTGTATCGGATACAGAACGATAACAAAAACGCTTCCTGTGGTAGAAGATGGAATGAGGGTAAACATAAGATTAGTCAATTCAGATGTAGAATTACAGGAGGCAACAGTTATCGGACAAAGGATCGAAACAAATACAATGAAAACGATTTCTGCAGGAAACCGTTTGTTATCAGATCCTTCCGGTGGAAATGTCGAATATATGCTGGCAACGGAAATAGGTGTTTCGTCAACAAACGAATTAAGTACTCAATACTCAGTTCGTGGAGGGAATTACGATGAAAACATGGTGTATGTCAATGGAGTCGAGGTTTACCGTCCACTATTGGTCCGGAGCGGTCAGCAAGAAGGTTTGAGTTTTGTAAATCCCGATATGACTGAAGAAGTCAAATTCTCTTCCGGAGGCTTCGAGTCTAAATTCGGAGATAAAATGTCATCTGTTCTCGACATAACTTACAAGAAACCCAAGGAATTAGAAGGTTCTGTAAGCGCAAGTCTGATGGGAGCAAGTGCATATGTCGGAACATCTTCCAAAAAATTTACACAAGTAACAGGATTTCGTTTTAAGAAAAACTCCTTGTTATTAGGGACATTAGATACAAAAGGTGAATATGATCCGACTTTCATCGATTTGCAAACTTATATGACTTATAAGATCTCACCCAGACTGGAATGGAATTTTCTGGGCAACTTTTCTAAAAACCAATACAATTTTACACCTACCAGCCGAAGCACTTCTTTCGGAACAATCGAAATGGCCAAGAATTTTACCGTATATTTCGATGGAAAAGAGAGAGATAATTTCGAAACACTTTTTGGTTCCACTGGTTTTACCTATCGCCTGAAATCTAATACAGATGTGGGTTTGCAAGTTTCAGCCTTTCAATCCAAAGAAGAAGAAACTTACGATATTACAGGTGAATATTGGTTGAGTGATGTTACTTCGACTGATGAAGCTACTCCTGAAAACATGGAAGTGATCGGTACCGGTAAATATCATGAACATGCCCGGAACCGCTTAAGATCGGATGTTGTAAACATCAGTCATGTGGGAACTCACAAAATGGAAGCACATACGATTCGTTGGGGGCTTGGTTATCAGGTGGAAAAGATAAAAGACCGGATCAAAGAATGGGAAATGCGTGACTCTGCCGGATATTCGTTGCCATACAATAATGAAACCGTTAATATGGTGCGTAATTTATATTCCCACAACGATTTATCTTCCAATCGTTTTTCGGGATATATTCAGGACACCTATAAATTCAGGAATTCGAAAGGATTATTTTCATTGACAGGCGGTATCCGGGGTAGTTATTGGGATTTCAACAAAGAATTTATTTTTAGCCCCAGAGCATCTGTCGGATTTGTTCCGAATTTCAACCAGAAATATACATTCCGTTTCGCGACGGGAATATATTATCAGGCTCCTTTTTATAAAGAATTTCAAAAAACAGTCACAGATGAATATGGAAATTCGGTGATTGAACTGAACCATAACATCAAATCCCAGCGTTCCATCCATTTTGTCCTGGGAGGTGATTATTCGTTTACGGCCATCGACAGGCCTTTCAAGTTTACAGCTGAAATGTACTATAAAAAATTGGATAATCTGGTGCCTTACACTGTTGATAATGTGAAAGTTCGGTATTATGGTGAAAATATTGCTTCCGGTTATGCCGCCGGATTGGATATGAAACTTTTCGGAGAATTTGTTCCGGGCACCGACTCCTGGTTAACTTTTTCATTGATGAAAACGCAACAGGATATTTATGGTGTAAAAGTTCCGTTGCCAACAGATCAACAGTATAATATTTCTTTATTTTTTACCGATTATTTTCCCGGATATGATAAAATCAGATTGAATCTTCGTGCTATCTGGGCGGATGGTTTGCCTGTTTCTCCTCCCGGGCAGGGTTATGAAACACAATACTTTCGTACACCCGGATATCGTCGCATAGATGTGGGAATGTCATATCAATTATTAGGAGGAAAAGAAAATTCGGGAAGAAAAGATGGACTTTACAAATACTTAAAAAATGTATATCTGGGATTAGATTGTTTCAATCTTTTTGATATCAATAATGTGAACTCTTATTATTGGGTAACAGATATTTACGGGCAACAATACGGAGTTCCTAACTATCTTACCGGCCGGCAATTAAATGTAAAGTTGGTTGCCGAGTTTTAAAAGATGTGTTTTGTAACATATTTTTTAAAAATAATTAAAGAATATTTTCTTTATTAACAAAGAAGGATATACCTTTGCCCTCCTGTTTCTAATTAGATTTTATGTACTAAAAAAATATAAAATGGAAATTTCTCATATTGAACACTTAGGTATTGCTGTAAAAAGCATCGAAGCCTGCCTTCCTTATTACGAACAAGTTTTAGGACTCAAATGTTATAATATTGAAGTTGTTGAAGATCAAAAAGTTAAGACTGCTTTTTTTCAGGTAGGGCAAACAAAGATCGAATTGCTTGAGCCGACAAGTGAAGATTCGACAATTGCTAAATTCATTGAAAAAAAGGGAGAAGGCATTCATCATATTGCTTTTGCCGTTCCAAGTGTCTCTCAGGCTCTGGCGGAAGTTGAAAGCAAAGGAGTTCAGTTAATTGACAAAGCACCCAGAGGAGGAGCAGAGGGATTAAACATTGCTTTCCTACATCCCAAATCAACCTGTAGCGTATTAACCGAATTGTGTGAACACCCGGAATAAATTAAAAATTAACAATTAAAAACTAAAAGTAAATTCTTCACTTTTAGTTTTTAGTTTTTAACATAATAAATTATGAGCAATCAACTAGATAAAGTAAAAGAACTGATAGAGCTTAGAGTTCAGGCTCGCTTGGGAGGTGGAGAAAAAGCCATCGAAAAGCAACATCAGCAAGGAAAATACACCGCTCGCGAACGTATCGCCATGTTACTAGACGAGGGTAGTTTTGAAGAGCTGGATATGTTTGTAAAGCATCGTTGTACGAATTTCGGTATGGAGAAAAAACAATTCCTTGGAGATGGAGTTGTAACCGGATATGGAAGTATCGAAGGACGCTTGGTTTACGTTTTCGCTCAGGATTTTACCGTCATTGGAGGATCATTATCCGAAACTATGGCTATGAAAATCTGTAAAGTAATGGATATGGCCATGAAAATGGGAGCCCCAATCATTGGAATCAATGACTCCGGAGGCGCTCGTATTCAGGAAGGTATCAATGCTTTAGCAGGATATGCAGAAATTTTCCAACGTAATATATTGGCATCCGGAGTGATTCCTCAGATTTCAGGAATATTCGGACCTTGTGCCGGAGGAGCTGTGTATTCTCCTGCATTAACCGACTTTGTGGTCATGGCCAAAGGAATGAGTTACATGTTCCTGACTGGACCGAAAGTTGTAAAAACCGTTACTGGAGAAGATGTAACTCAGGAAGAACTGGGAGGTGCCAGTGTGCATGCATCCAGATCAGGAGTAACACATTTTGCCGTAGAATCAGGAGATGAAGGAATCGCTTTAATCCGCAGACTATTGGGATACCTGCCTCAGAACAATCTGGAAGAAGCTCCTGTGCATATGACTAACGATCCGATCGACCGGTTGGAAGATAGTCTGAATGACATCATTCCGGATAGCCCCAACAAACCTTATGATATGTATGAAGTAATCGGTGCAATTATTGATAAAGGAGAATTCCTTGAAGTACATTCCGATTATGCTCAAAATATTATCGTTGGTTTCGCCCGCATGAATGGACATTCGGTGGGAATTGTCGCTAATCAGCCCAAGTGTTTGGCTGGAGTACTTGATATCAATGCTTCCAGAAAAGCAGCTCGTTTTGTTCGTTTCTGTGATGCATTCAATATTCCTTTGGTAACATTGGTTGATGTTCCGGGATTCCTTCCGGGTACAGGACAAGAATACGGCGGTGTAATCGTTCATGGAGCCAAATTACTT
This sequence comes from Bacteroidales bacterium, assembly GCA_031553435.1. Classification (GTDB taxonomy): domain Bacteria; phylum Bacteroidota; class Bacteroidia; order Bacteroidales; family Azobacteroidaceae; genus JAVBLQ01. Next base: position 29,509 of record JAVBLQ010000004.1, read on the forward strand.
TATGCTTACGGAGAAGCTACAGTTCCGAAAGTGACTGTGACTTTACGTAAATCATACGGAGGAGCACATATCGTTATGAGCTGTAAGCAACTACGCGGTGATATGAATTATGCCTGGCCTACTGCAGAAATTGCAGTAATGGGAGGCGCCGGAGCCGTTGAAGTTTTATATGCTAAAGAAGCCAAAGAAGCCGAAGACCCTACTGCATATCTCATTGAAAAAGAAGCAGAATACAATAAAGCATTTGCAAATCCGTATAATGCTGCCAAATATGGATACATTGACGATGTAATCGAACCAAGAAATACACGTTTCCGTGTAATCAGGGCATTGCAACAATTATCAACAAAAAAACAAGTAAATCCTCCTAAAAAACATGATAATTTACCATTGTAAATAACTGTTTAAAGTTTATTGTTTAAGGTTGAAATATATAAACCTTAAACTTTCAACCTTAAACAAATTTAAATTAAAAGATTATGGTTAAATATAAAATGATAAAAAAATTAGGAGTAAGTCTGCTGTTCATTTTCCTTATTGCAGCCAATATACAAGCTCAACGGACAACAGCCTTGAAGCTCAATGAAATATTGGTTGTCAATCAGGATAATTTTATGGACGATTACGGCAAAAAAAGTCCATGGATTGAAATATACAATGCATCTCCGGGAACTGTTGATATAGGAGCTTGTTATCTGACTGACGATCTTAAAAATCCGAAAAAATACATGATCCCCAGGGGAGATGTTTTGACAAAGATCAAACCCCGTCAGCACACCCTTTTCTGGGCAGATAACAATCCTACTCATGGAACTTTTCACCTGAATTTCACATTTGATCCGGAAAAACCGAACTTTATTGCATTATATGATTCGGATGGTACAACATTGATTGATTCGATTACAGTACCTGCCGGTCAACGTCCTGATGTTAGTTATGGCTTGGTTGAAGATGGCTGGACACAAAAACGTCTTTCAGAAGAACTCCGTTTGAATTCCCTTTATAACAGAGGAGATAAACTATGGATATATTTTGATAAAGTAACCCCAAGCACAAACAATGTTATTCTTAATAGAAACGAAAAGATCGAAAACTTTAAGGATAATGATCCCGAAGGAGTAGGAATGACTATTACGGCTATGGTTGTGGTGTTTCTGGGCCTATTTCTCTTGTATTTCGTATTTAAATATATTGGAGCTACGGCAATCAGATTAAGCCAGAGAAGAGCCATGAAAGCCAGCGGCCTTACTAAAGAACAGGCGAAAGACATTGCTTCGGAATCAGGAGCTGTTTATGCCGCCATTGCTATGGCTATCCACGAAATAACTGAAGATGAACACGATGATGAAAATACCGTGCTTACTATTAAAAACGTAGCGCGTAATTATTCACCCTGGAGTTCTAAAATATATACTTTGAGACAGTTACCGAAAAATTAATTTTAGTTACAAGTTACAAGTTACGGGTTACAAGTAAAAACAACTCGTCACTTGTACCACGTAACTCGTCACTATAATAACATGAAAAGTTTTAAATATACAATCAACGGAAATGTTTACAAAGTCATTGTAAACAGTATCGAAGATACCATTGCCGAAGTTGAAGTGAATGGTACTCCATATAAGGTAGAGATGCACAAACCTACCAAAAAACAGGTAGTAACGATCAAACGTCCGGCTCAGTCCACTGTGCCTCCGATTACACGTCCAGCACAGACGTCTTCTGGCCCTGGATCTTTACGTTCTCCATTACCCGGAACGATTTTGGATATCACATGTAAAGTCGGTGATACCGTGAAAAAAGGTCAGAAAATCATTGTACTGGAAGCCATGAAAATGGAAAATGTCATCAATTCCGACAGAGATGGCGTAATCAAAGAAATTAAAGTAAACAAAGGCGATTCTGTTTTAGAAGGAGCGGATCTTGTCGTAATAGAATAATCTTATGGGTAATAGTTTTATATCATTTTTAACAGATAATCTACAAACCTTTCTCACCTATACAGGTTTTCATAATGCCACACCAGGGCATCTTGTGATGATATTGGTAGGATTGGTTTTTATTTATCTTGCTATTGCTCATGAATTTGAGCCTATGCTTTTGATACCGATCGGATTTGGTATATTAATCGGAAATATTCCTTTCAAAATAGATGCAGGACTCCAGGTCGGCATATATGAAGAAGGATCTGTATTGAACATACTCTATCAGGGAGTAACGCAAGGTTGGTATCCTCCATTGATATTTTTGGGGATTGGAGCTATGACAGACTTTTCAGCGTTGATTTCCAATCCGAAATTGATGTTGATCGGAGCAGCTGCACAGTTTGGTATTTTTGGCGCTTACATTCTTGCTCTGTTTATGGGATTTGAGCCCAACCAGGCGGGAGCTATCGGTATTATCGGAGGAGCTGATGGTCCGACAGCCATCTTCCTGTCATCTAAACTGGCGCCTAATCTGATGGGAGCAATAGCTGTCTCGGCCTATTCATACATGGCTTTGGTGCCTGTGATTCAACCGCCGATTATGAAATTGCTTACCACAAAAAAAGAGCGGGTAATCAGAATGAAACCTCCGCGTGTTGTTTCTCAAACCGAGAAAATTATATTCCCGATTGTGGGGTTATTGTTGACCTGTTTCCTTGTTCCTTCCGGCCTTCCTTTGTTAGGGATGCTATTTTTCGGTAATCTGTTGAAAGAATCCGGAGTAACACGTCGTTTGGCAGAGACAGCAAGAGGTCCGCTAATCGACACAATTACCATATTATTAGGAGTAACTGTTGGAGCTTCAACACAAGCAACTGAGTTTTTGACCTGGAGTTCTCTGAAAATCTTTGGTTTGGGAGCTCTGTCGTTTATCATTGCAACAACAGCCGGAGTATTATTTGTGAAATTTTTCAATTTATTTTTGAAAAAAGACAATAAAATCAATCCGTTGATAGGCAATGCCGGAGTTTCGGCAGTTCCGGATTCCGCACGTATTTCACAGATAATAGGATTGGAATACGATCCTTCTAACTATCTGTTGATGCATGCCATGGGCCCCAATGTGGCCGGAGTTATCGGTTCTGCAGTGGCAGCGGGAATTTTGCTTGGATTCTTAGGATAAATGAGTGAATGGTGAAGGTTGCTCCGCTCTCTTGTGAATGGTGAATGATGTTTTCACCTTTTCACAACGAGTGAAATAAGTTCACAAAGGAGCAAAGCGACTTTCACCATTCACCATTCACAGGGGGCAAAGCGATCCTTTTTTAAATAAATTTCAAAAAAAACATTGTAATCCCAATTTAATCACTATCTTTGCCTCAAACATTTGAGTGCTTTACAGATTTCTATTTTCTTTTCTCAACCACAAATTGATATTAGCTTGTAGCTCTTCTGCAGTGTTTCTCTAATGATTTTTTATTCAATTATTTTTTTACAATTTATTATTTTCAAATGAACATTTTTATTGCAGGCTTGAGTTACAAGGTAAACGATGCCGATTTATCAAATCTTTTTGAAGAGTATGGTGCAATTTCTTCTGCTAAAGTAATTACAGATCGTGATACTGGCAGATCTAAAGGCTATGGATTCGTTGAAATGGACGATGAAACAGCTGCTAACAAGGCAATCGCTGAACTTAATGGAGCTGAGTATGATGGCAGAACTATTTCTGTATCAGAAGCCAAACCAAGACAAGAAAGACCAAGAAGAAGTTTTGACAATAATCGTGGTGGTGGATTTAACCGCAACAGATATTGATAATCCTTTTGAGTGACGAGTTACAAGTGACGGGGTTACAAAATTGTAACTAATAAACTTGTAACTCGTAACTTATTTAGATGTTAAATAACTATTAAAATTTGCAACTTTCAGTATTTCATTCTTAACTTTGTGAAATAAGAAATGATTGTATAACCAAAAACAAATTGCCTATCGAAACACATTACTCTTGAATCTTAAAATGAGAAGTAATGAATACATTAAAAATGATGACTGACGAACAGTTAGTCATCCTTTATGCACAAGGTAAAAACCATGCCTTTGATGTTTTATTAAATCGTCATAAGAATAACGTCTTTTCTTATATATATTTTATTGTTCGCAACAGGGAAGTTGCCGAAGATGTTTTTCAGGAAACATTTATGAAAGCCATTGTAACTATCAAACAAGGTAGATATACGGAAAATGGTAAATTCCGGGCTTGGATTAGCCGGATTGCTCATAATTTAATTATTGACAGTTTTCGTCAGGAAAAAAATGAACAAACCATATCCAATGATGATTGTGAAATAGATCTTTTTAATAATTCCAAATTATCCGACGGAACCATAGAAGATTCATTGGTGAAAGACCAGATTATGATGGATGTCAAAAAGTTGGTGACTTACCTTCCGGATTCTCAGAAAGAAGTACTTATCCTTCGTTATTATCAGGATTTAAGTTTTAAAGAAATTGCTGAAATTACTGGGGTCAGTATCAATACCGCTTTAGGTCGCATGCGTTATGCTATCCTCAACATGCGACGGTTGGCTGAAGAAAATAAAATGCAATTATCAATGAGTTAAAAAGGTGTTTCAGGATTATTTTGATTCAAAAAACTATTGTTTGACCTTACATCTGCACTTGGCATCAATGCTTCCTGGCTATTTAATCGTGACTGGTATTCCATAACAGGTAAATCGTCGTCCAGATTTTGAAAACGGGCGAATTCGCTTTTGAAGCTGAGAAGTACGTCTCCTACGGCGCCATTACGATGTTTTGCAATGATAATTTCAGCCTTCCCGGTTAAATCATTCCCTTTTTCATCGGTCAAAATTTTGTAATATTCCGGACGATGGATGAAACAAACCATATCGGCGTCTTGTTCGATAGCGCCGGATTCACGCAAATCTGCTAATTGAGGACGCTTGCCTTCTCCAACCCTGGATTCGACTCCACGATTTAACTGTGATAACGCAATTACAGGAATATTTAGTTCTTTGGCCAGACCTTTCAAAGACCGGGAAATAATACTTACTTCCTGTTCCCGGCTTCCAAAACTCATTCCACTCGCATTCATTAATTGCAAATAGTCGATAATGAGGCATTTTACCTTGTGTTCTTTTACCAGGCGACGGGCTTTGGTGCGGAGTTCAAAAACCGATAAACTGGGAGTGTCGTCAATATAAATAGGAGCATCGTAAAGATCTTTTATTTTGTAATCTAGTTGTTCCCACTCATAATCAGTGAGTTGTCCGTTTTTTATTTTTTCTCCGGCGAGTTGGCAGGTATTAACTATCAAACGGTTGACTAATTGTACATTGGACATCTCAAGGGAGAATACGGCTACCGGTATATTATAATTGACAGCCATGTTTTTAGCCATGGAAAGAACGAAAGCGGTTTTACCCATTGCCGGTCTTGCCGCTATGATGATCAAATCCGAATTTTGCCATCCGGAAGTAATTTTATCCAAACTTTTGAAACCGGTTTGCAAACCGCTTAACCCGTCGGTACGGGCAGCTGCTATCTGCATTAATTCAATGGCTTCCTTAATTACCGGATTGATTTGTTGCACATCTTTCTTTACATTTCTTTGTGATATTTCGAAAAGATGGCCTTCTGCTTCCTGCATCAGATCGTCGACATCATTGGATTCATCAAATGCTTTTGCGGCGACATTGGAGCTGAAAGAAATCAATTCTCTTGCCAGATATTTTTGGGCAATGATGCGTGCGTGGTATTCAAGGTGAGCCGTAGAAACTACTTTGCCAGATAATTGAGTGATATAAAATGGCCCTCCGACAAAATCGAGCTCTCCTTTTTTTCTTAACTGTTCAACAACAGTAAGCATGTCTATCGGTTTTTGTTGAACAGCCAGGTCTTGTATGGCGGAAAAAATAACTTCGTGTACTTTGTCATAAAAACTTTCGGGACGAAGAATGTCACTGATAACCGAATATGCATCTTTTTCGAGCATTAATGCTCCTAACACAGCTTCTTCCAGTTCTCGTGCCTGAGGTTGTAGTCTTCCTGTATCCGGAACGTGTTGTGGAGCTTTTCTTCCGGATTTATTATTTTTATTTGTATCTGCCATATCTTTGTTTTTGGGATGACAAAATTAGGAGAATATGATGTGATATGGATGATTTTGTGATTGAAGTTATCAGAATCTTATTAACATTGATATAAATGAAGTTCCATAAATTAATTGTTAGAGGGAAAAAGAGTAAAGAGTGGAGATATAAAAGGACTTATTCTCCACTCTTCTTTTAAATTTCTAATTGTTCGTAAGGGGGGTAGTAGTAGTTGAGTTAGTATTTTCACACATGATGTTGCAAATTCTATGCCAAAATATGTTTTTTTTGATTATATTTTTTATCTTTTTTTCTAAGTACATAATTAAAATCAATTTGTAATTTGTTTAAGCATTAATGTTAGAGGTTGAAAATTAGTAAATTAAACCTTTTGAATCGATACTCCAGATCCATTCTTCATTTATTGGGTCAATATTTTGTCGGTGAATATTCTGAAATATGACTATCCGTTATTTCTTCCTTAATGATTATCTTTACTGAAAATTAAATCACACAGGCATGAATTTATTAAATTTCGTATCACAATATCCTGACGAAGCGAGTTGTAAAGCCAAGTTTAAGGAATTTAGAGATAAACAAGGCGTTGTTTGTCATAACCGTTATGAGCCTATTTGGAACCTGGTTCACAAATTACGTCAGATAATGGGTAAAAAGGTGCTTGTGTGGGTTCATATTGCAATCAGCAACGCTAAACGCATGCTACTGGATATATTTCACGATATCAAGCCTGAATATCTGCAAAATTATCTCAATGAATTTTGCTATAAATTCAACCGGAGATATTTTGGCGAAAATTTATTCGACAGGCTGATGATAGCCGCTGTATCGTATAAAAATCAATTTGGGATAAATAACGGATAATCATATTATGAAAACAACTAGTGTCAGGATTAAGTTCCGCCCTTCCAGTCTCCCTGACCATGAAGGCAGCCTTTATTTCCAGTTCATCCACAATCGCGAGGTCAAAGTATTAACTACACAGTACAAACTCTTTTTCCATGAATGGAATCCGGTCTTGGAAAAGGTCAAGCTCGGCTTTTCTTCGCCTCTCCGGGAACCTTATTTGCAGCAACTCTCTTCCGATCTGACCCGTGAGTATGAAATGCTCGAAAGCCATATCCGCCGGTTGGAAAAACTAAAAAGTTTCAGCCTGAAAGAATTCGTCAATCTCTATCGTCATAACAACAGTTGTTGCCTGCTTTCCGTCTTTGTCGACGAACTCAAACCTGTCCTTTTAGCTCAGGGAAAAGAAAGATCTGTTGAAACTTACCGGAGTTTGGTCAACAATTTCCTTCGCTTTAATAATAATGAGGATTTTCCGCTTGAAAGATTGGATTCCCATATTGTCAAAGACTTTGAAATCTATATGCTCTCTAAAGGGAATGTACTGAATACTTCTTCTTTTTACTTGCGTTGCCTTCGTGCCATCCATAGGAAAGCTATTGAAAGGAGGTTGATACATTCTTCCAATGAAAACATCTTTGCCCATGTTTATACAGGCATTGCCAAAACAAAGAAACGGGCGGTGAAAAAGGAAGTTCTGGAAGACTTGGTGAAATTGGACCTGTCGGTGCAAGAAAACTCCATCAATCATCTCGCATTCACCCGCGATCTTTTTCTTTTGAGTTTTTACCTCCGGGGTATTTCCTTTGTTGACCTGGCTTATTTAAAAAAGAAAGATGCAAGAAACGGCATTATTACTTATAAACGTCATAAGACAGGACAAACTTTGGAAATAGCCCTGATTCCTGAAATGCAGGAAATCATTGATCGTTATTCAGGTCTTTGCAAAGATTCGGTTTATCTCCTGCCTGTTTTAGCCAAAGATGATAGCCGTAAATCTTACTCCAATGCTTTGAAAAAGCAGAATGGCAACCTGAAAAAACTATCCAAACTAATAAATCTGGATCAGGAGCTGACCACTTATGTCTCCCGCCATTCCTGGGCCACTATTGCCAGAAAGCAAGGTGTTCCTGTTTCATTGATCAGCCAGGGATTGGGACATGAATCAGAAAAGACCACGATGATCTACCTGGATTCATTTGACTATACACCATTGCATACGGCAAACCAATTGGTGATCAGGCAAACGAAAGCATCGTGAATAAAGTGGAATAAAAATGAATAAAATATAAAAGGAAAGTTCTTACGCGTAATTTTCCGGTATCTCTTACCGAGAGTAGGGTGCCTTGGAAACCGGGCTGAAAAATCACGCGACAAATGTATGCAATTAAACCTGTTTAAAACAACAACCCTCGCCCTAAGAGATAGAAATATTTATATAATTTAGCAATTTAGTCTATTATTTATACATATATTAGTAATAGTTAAAAAGCCACTCCTCTGAAAAAAATGATCAAAACGGGGGGATAGGAGATCTATTGTCTTCTAAAATCCAATTATTGGTATAAATCAGGGGTTGAAAACCCTTAATTTTCATAACCGCAGGTCAACGACCTGCGGATGAACAGGTAACAGGGAAAAGTCCTGCCTTTCAGGCAGATGTGGGCAGATCGATCGTACACCGCAGGTCGTTGACCTGCGGTTATGAAAATTAAGCCCTCCGGGCGATTAAAATCAAATGTACCCGCCGGGCGCAAAAAATCCCCTTGCATAACCATGGGCAGTTATACCATTCAAAATATTTTCCAATCATTTCCTTTTATCCAATAGGAACAGGGCCTTCCGGTTGTGTTCCTATTGCTGTTTTGTATGTGTAAATATCCTGTATCCAGTAATTTATGCAAATGTTTCAAAAATATCCGTTTTTAATCCTTTCCATTTGCCTTGGATGCTAAAACCGTCGTGTTCCGCTTCACATTATTCTAATTCCATGCATTTATAAAACACAATGGATTGATATTCAGAGCCAAAGTGTAAATTATATCTCTCGGTAAGAGAAACCGGAAAAATCCCAAGCCCCTTTTTGGATTATTTTCATCCCTGACATGAATGTCCAAAGATAAGTATTAAAGATTGATAATTAGAAGGATTATCTTGCAATTAACAACTTAAAAACAATAGATTTATATGAAACGAAAACTTACGCTCCTGCTCCTGGGCCTTGCGCCCTGCCTGCTCTCCGCCCAATCCCCCGTCGGGGTTTACGGGCCCATGAATGTGAGCAGTGGAGGCAACCTGCTTTCCCAGGGGACAGTCACAGTCAACGCCAATTCCTCTCAGGGTACCGGCGTTATCTACAACAAGGGTACAATCACCCTGCAAAAAGGTGTCAGCTTCTATTCCAATGATGCTTCGAGTGCCGTTCTGCTCAACGATTACGACAATGGTGGAACTGTCCAGCTCACTGCCTCTGCCGGTGAAGTCTCCCTGCACAAACTCTTTCTGCCCGGAGGATGGTATTATATCAGTCTTCCTTTCAACGTCAAACTTTCGGATTTGAAAGATGCCCAGGGAAATACAGTTCCCTATGACTCTTTTCGTGTCCGCTATTATGATGCCCAGAACCGGGCCAGCAATGGATCTACTTCCGGTGCGAGTGCGAACTGGAAATCCTATACTGCTGCTGATTATGCCACTGTAAGCCTGAATGCCAACCAGGGATATATCGTCATGGTCAACCCTTCGTTTACACAAGGGCTGGAAGTGACTTTCCCGGCTACAGTCGATGCAAAGCTCAATGCCCTTTATAGCGGTAACAAAAGTATTGCGATGAACAATCCCAAAGGAGCATCCCTCTTGGAGGACCAGGGATGGAATTACCTGGGCAATCCGCATACTGCTAATTTCAATATGAGTAATACTACAACAGGTTATCCGGCTACGGTGTATTATTGGAGTACCGCTATCTCCAATTATGACTTTGCCGACCTGGAGGCTGAAAGCCTTACCGTGCGTTCTTTTACCCCAGTCTTCATGCAGGCAGCCGGTGAGGGTCAGTCTTTCCTGTTCAAAAATACAGGCTTGACCTTGTCTGCCGCCAATCCCGGTCTCAGGAGCACAACATCTTCCTTTTCCTTCTTCAAGTTGGGTTTGAACGGGACCGGCAGTTATTCGGATGCCTGCAATATCTCATTGGGTGATAGCTATACCGGCGACTTCCGCATCATGGAAGACGGGGTAAAAATGTTTTCCCCCGTCGAGGAAGCCGCCCAGCTCTGGTCTGTTTCCAACGATGGAAAGGCCTTGTGCGTAAACAAGCTTTCTGAAAAGGGTACTTCCATCATCCCCCTGGGGGTCTCCCTGGGTATAGAGGATGATTACACCATCAGCCTGAAAAGCAACCCGGGTGATTTTGAACAGGTAATGCTCATCGACAAGGAAACCAGCAGTTCCACCGACCTGCTCACCGACAGTTATACGTTCCACTCTGGAGTCTTCTCCAGCACCGACAGGTTTTACATTTCCATCAGCAGGGTACCGACCGGGATCGACAGGGTTTCATCAGATGGCAAAGTTCTGATCTACGCACAGGACGGCATGCTCAAAGTTGACAACATCGCCGCAGGCGATAATATCTCAGTCTATGATGTTTCGGGACGCATGGTCTTTTCAGGCTATTCAACCGCAGAATCTTATTCCGCATCGGTAAGTGTAAAAGGAGTCTTGTTGGTGAAGGTCTCTGGAACAAGCAATGCCAGTGCAAAAATAATTGTACGGTAATAAAATGGAAATTAAAAAAATATTGCCCTTTGCCCTTTGCCTTTTGCCCATTCTTGTTCAGGCTCAGTTTCCCTTCCAGGAAAAAGGCAGGCTGGATTACTTCGGCATCTATCTCTATTATTCCTCGGGTGAACAGGCCGACAAGGTCTTCATCAAGGTATCCGACAGTTCCAGTCCTGAGTTTGTCAGGATGGAAGACGGGGTAAGGTTTATCAATGCCAATAGCATCAACCTTTACACCTACTCCTCGGATGGGGTAATGCTTTCCAAAGACGGTCGTCCATTGAGCACGATCAACGGGGTGTATGTGGACTTTCCGTTGGGGCTCGAAATCGTCAGGAATGACACTTACCGCTTCAACTGCTCAGCCGTTTCAAGGGAATTGGCATTGGCTGTATTGCTCATAGACAAGTCGAATCCACAAAACATAGCTGATCTTTTGAAAGGGGACTACAATCTGCAGCTTGCCCCGGGCAAGTACACCGACCGCTTCACATTAAGGGTTTTCACTGCCGAGGTGCTCAAGCCATCAGCTACGGCAGCCCTGTGGAATGATCCTTCTGCGTGGATGTTGGGACGTGTCCCGGCAACAACCTCGCATGTGGTGATACCGCAAGGATCCAAAGTCACCATCCCCCAAGGCGCGGATGTGACAGCCGGATATTTGAGCAACTGGGGTGGGGAACTGGATAATAACGGTAAACTCACGGTGACGGGACAAACCGAGATACGGAATATGGAACTACCGTAGGGAATTGGAGCGAAGCGGAAATCGGCGGAGCCAATTACGAATTATGAATTACGAATTACAAATTAAAAGTTAAGGGCTCAAAGGCGGGATGAATGCCCCGTAACTTGTAACCCGTAACTTGTAACTAAAAAAACGATGAACAAACAAATCAAAAATATCCTGCTTCTGGCAGGGCTGTTCCTAACCCTGACAATGCCAGCAGGCGCACAGGGACTGTACGAGAACTGCGGTCAACAAACAACAAAGGCAACAACAACCAAAGAAACAACTACCTCAACCACACTGTTCCGTGCCGAAGGCGATGACTGGGATGAACCTCCGGGCGACCCCAACCCGACAGACACTCTACCCGTTGGCGAAGGAATGATCCTGCTCGCGATGCTCGCGGGTGTACGGTACATGGTGCAGGGTGCACGAAAAATGAATAATTAAAAATTAAAAACAATGATGAAAACAATCTATCTATCCATATTGCTTGTGCTGCTGTCAGCTCCTGCCTTTACCCAGGTAAAAATGGGCAGCACGGTCGATGCAGAGAAGGGGGCCGTTCTGGATTTGAGCAATACCAACCCTGATTACATTGGCGGTTTGAAACTCCCGCTTGTCGATATTGCGGACCTGGAATTTATCCCGGCCACTTTCACTGACCTGGGCGTGGCTCAGGATACGAACAATAACCTGAAAGGGCTCCTTGTTTATAACACGAATACCACGACAGGCCAGGGTGTTTATGTCTGGAATGGTGATAAATGGGAAAAAATTTCGATGAATTAAATGATCCCTACGGGTAACAATAACAACAACAATAAACAAAACAATATGAAACTCAAACAATTACTGGTTGCCATCCTTGCAACGCTCTTTATCCTTCCCGCTGCCGCGCAGGTTCGCATCGGGAGTAGTAGCGCACCCGAAAAAGGGGCGTTGCTCGACTTGTCGTCCACTACTTATATTGGCGGACTCAAATTACCTAATGTTACAATTACCGACCTGGGTAAGATCCCTGCCAGTTTCACCGAGGCTACGGTTGCGGGCCAGGATGTGGTTCTGGCTTTGAAAGGTCTGATGGTCTATAATGTTACCGCTTCTTCCGGTATCGAAACCGGTGTTTATGTTTGGGATGGTGACAATTGGATCATCGCCAAGGACACCCGCAATCTGGATGATTGCGACTCGAAACTGATCACCGTCAGTGGCGGTTCGCTTTTTCAGCAGTTGCAGGCCAATACGGCTATGCAGGGGGTAACTTTCACTTCTCCCGGGGCAGCTATTTCCGTAACAGGGAATTATTCCGGTATCAATATCACCGGCAATAATACGGCGGCAGTTACTGTCAGCGGTACGCCTACAGCGGTAGGTTCCGTGGTTTTCACCGCCACCACCAACCCCACCAACTGTTCAGGTGGCACGCGTACGCTCACCTTGGATGTTACCGCTCAGTGTAATGCGATCTCTATTTCTTCGCCTGCTACAGCTACCACTTACCAGGTGGCTAAGGATTCTAAAATAACCCTGAGTATCAGCGCCACAGGTTCCGATTTGAAATACCAGTGGTACCAGGGCGCAGTCGGTTCAGGCACTCCACTGACAGGAGAGACCAACAGTACTCTGACAAGGACTCCTACAGCTATTGGCGCTATCAATTATTATTGCGTGGTCAGCCAGAGCTGTAGTTCAAGTACTGTCAACTCAGTTCAGTTGACTGTTAATTGTGTGGATCCAAGTTCAATCACCGAGGCGGCCACTACTTATTACCTGACCGGTACTCCGACTTGCTTTGATGTTTACCGTACTTTCGATGCCAGCCGCGGCCTCTCTACCGCCCGCTCGGATGCTTTTGCTACTACAAAAACATTCACTTATACTTTCAATGATGGCGGCAGCTCGTACAGTGGATTGAGCTTTGTCGCCTCAGGCGGTAGTGACATTATCAAATCTTTGACATGGTCTGGTAATGTAGCTACCCTTACTTTCACGGACGATGTAAACAGCAAGATAGCCGGCAGTACACAGACAGGTACTGAAATTATCCTTTACGCCCTGTTCAAAAACAATCTGGGTACCAATGTCCAGAAAAACCTGAAGTTGTCTGTCAAAGACTGGCAGTGTTGCGGGGCTAACGGAACCGCTGGTACCTTGGTTGTCGGTAGTAATTCTTACCTGACTCACCAGTATGTTACCGCCGACGATGGTGTTAGCAACCAGTGTTGGATGGTTTCCAACTCCAAGGAAGGTACTTTCAGCAGTTCCACTTATGGTTCTACCAATAAGAACCAGAATCCATCAGCTAACGGCTATTATTACACTTACACTCAGGCAGCTACCGCTTGTCCTACAGGTTGGCGTATCCCGACCACAGCCGAATGGACAAAACTGAAAACTATCGTCAATGGTAACCTTGCCGCTTCCCAGGCCAAATGGTGGGTGACTGCGGCTGGTTCGGCCTTTGCAGGCAACGCGGCCAGTAGTGGTGGCTATTGGGACGTTCAGGGTAGCGACGGCGACTGGTGGAGTTCCACTACAGCCAGCAGTTACTTCATCGCCAGGCCAAGCGGTATGGTTGGCGAGAACTCGGATGACTACGCGTACTGGTTTTCAGTGCGATGTGTCCAGAATTAATGACTCTTTGATCTTTGACTCTTTGTCTCTTTATAAAATTCTTCCCTTAAGGGGGAAGAATTTTAAAGAAATTTGAAATTGATATGAACATTTTTGGGTGCACCGTGTACCGTGCACCTTTGCACCCAAAAGATTCATATTGGTCACAATATGAAAGATAAAACCCATGTACTAGGTCAGAGTCAGTTTTCATATGTAGAAAATTGAGTGTACGCCTTTATTTCAGCAAACCACTGCCTTTTAGAGTGAAGAATTTTTTTATAATTCTTAATTCTTCACTCTTAACTCTTCATTCAAGAGGGTAGTTTTCAAAGATGATTTTTGTTTTTAAGGGAGCTTATCAACACCAATCACAAATTTAGTGTTTGCTTTTAGCTGGTTCGGCCTTTGCAGGCAACGCGAACAATAGTGGTGGCAATTGGAACAATCAGGGTAGCAACGGCAACTGGTGGAGTTCCACTACAGCCAGCAGATACTTCAACGCCAATACAAGCGGTATGAATGGCGAGAACACGAATGACAACGCGAACTGGTTTTCAGTGCGATGTGTCCAGAAATAAAGAAGAAGGTAATACATGGGGAAGCCTTGAAAAATCAAGTAGAGGCATCCTGTAAGCAGTTGATTTTGCTTGCAGGAACAAGTGTTGAATAAAAGGAACATTGTATGTCGAATTTTAATGAATTACAAATCTATAAGGTGGCTTATGATTTGGCAATGCACACATTTCAGTTTACTGAAAAAATGAAACGCAGTTTCAAATACACCATCGGAGAGACGTTGAACAAGGATGTGACGAACTTATTGCTGAGTATTTATAAAGCGAACTCCAACAAAACGGATCGTTATAAATTGTTACAAATGGGAAGAGAAAATATAGAAGAAATACGATTGTTATACAGGATGTCGAAAGATTTGCACATATTGACCGTGAGCCGGTACGTGGTACTGGATGAGATGATAGAGAATATTTCCAAACAAATGACGGGTTGGCAAGAATCTGTATCATATCAAAAGCCGGTTTATCAGGCACAACAAACTAAATTATTTTGAGATAATGTTTACCAGGGAACAAATATTTTCATTGAAAGTTGATTTATTCCAGGCGTATTATGATTGCAGGAAGCATAAGCGGAATACAACCAATGCCCTTGCTTTCGAGATTTATTTTGAAAGGGAATTGAACAGGTTGTTGGAAGAAATTATCGACAGAACCTATATGCCCGGAAAATCGGTTGCCTTTCTGGTATATAAACCCGTTTGCAGGGAAATATTTGCTGCTGATTTCAGGGACAGGGTTGTGCATCATTTTTTGATCAACAAGTTGAATCCTATTTTCGAGCGTTTGTTTATTTATGATAGCTATAGTTGCAGGAAAGGGAAAGGAACATTATTCGGCATAAAACGCATGCAACGTTTTGTGCGTTCGTGCAGCCGGTCTTTTACTCAAAGTTGTTATGTATTGAAATTGGATATAGAAGGTTTTTTCATGCATATCAATCGAAATATACTATTAGGCAAGGTGTTGAAGATTATAGACAAATATTATTCGGAATTTGATAAGGATTTGGTTAAACATTTAGCCGGGCAGATTATATTGTTGGATCCCCTGGAACATTGCACCATCAAAGGTAAAAAGGAAGAATGGAAAATTTTACCGAAAACAAAGAGTTTGTTTTCAATTGAAAAGGGGCATGGATTACCGATTGGAAATTTAACCAGTCAGATTTTTGCAAACGTTTACCTCAATGATTTTGATCATTTTGTCAAACGGGAATTAAAAACCCAATATTATGGCCGCTATGTGGATGATTTTATATTGATGGATGAATCCAGGGAAGTTTTGATTGAAAAGCGTGAAAAAATCAGGATTTATCTGAAAGATACGCTTAATCTGAATGTACACCCTAAAAAAGAATACTTACAACACTATACAAAAGGTTTTTCTTTTTTGGGAGGATTTATTTTGCCTTACCGGACACAGGTAGGTAAAAGAATTATTAAACAATTCAATCAAACCGTTAGGAATCGTGATTGGTTGAAAAATTATAATTTGATTAACGATAGAGGGAATGAAAAATGGAAAGATCAGGTAATTTCTTACGTCGGAATCATGAAACATTTTTGCTTTTATAAAATTATAAGCGAGAATACCCTAACAGGGTTTCAAACCCTGTTAGGGTTAAGTTAACAACATTTCCGTTGTGAAACGGATTTAAGGGAATGCCAACGCAGACAACTCCCTACCCGTACAGTTTTTTTCCTTTTGACACAACCAGAGTACGGAGTAGCGGGGGAGGCCATTAGGGGGCCGCTCTGCGTTGGAACCCTTTTATCAATTAGGAATTATCAATTAGGAATTAGGAATTTTGTTTGCGCACGAAAACATTTTCAATTTTCAACTTTCAATTTTCCACTAAATAAATCGAAACCATTATTAACTTAAATATAAATTTATGTACAACCGGATCTTAAAAAATTTATTGACACAACAAATGTTGGTAATCAAAGACCTTACAAAGAATGTATTAAATGAGGAAATCACTTCTTCTCAAGTATTTAACCAGGAACTTCTTTCCCGATTGATTGAATCGATTCCACAGGGCCATAGGGATATCATCGTTGATTTTCTGTCAGGTTTCAATGAATTATTGCAGGAGGCTATGCCCAAACCACCTTTGGATATTCAGGAGAAACGGATCAGGAAGGCAAAGGACTACATCTGGAAAAATTACAAAAAATCTATCACAGAAATTGAAGTAGCACAACATGTTGGTTTATCCACATCTGGGTTGTCTCATCTTTTCAAGAACAATGGTGCCGGTTATCTGTATTATCTGAATGAAGTCAGGATCGAACATGCTTGCCGTCTGTTATTGGAAACGAATGATACGGTGGAGGGTATAGGATATTGTTGTGGGTTTGTCAATTCAGCTCATTTCAATATGGTTTTTAAGCGGCATAAGGGGGTGACGCCGGGGAAATTCAGGAAAATTAAAAGTGAAAAATTAAAAATTAAAAATGAATGATGAGGTTTTTTTTGATTGTGCGACTATAGGTCTTCGATAGTCCGGCGATAGATGAACAATTGCGCGACTATAGATGATAGATAGTCGCGCGATTGAAAGTAGAATGATGTATTTTCGGGGAATTGCGGGTCAAGCCCGCAATGACAGTTTTTCACTTCGTGCACTGTGTACCCTGCACTGTGTACCAGTTATTATGCAACACTGATCGTATGCTCCAACTCCCCTTTCCTTAATGTGCCTCCTGATTTGAGTATGGATTTGACTGCAATCGTATAATCACCCGCAGCAAGAGCCGGAATCTGGAAGTGAATTTCCGAAGGTTTGATCCCTGAATAAACTTCTACCCGTGTTTCGTTGGATGGATCAGCCACTGAGGCAAAGAATACTCCCTGTTGATTATCAGTAACATCGAATTTCAACAAATTACCTTTCAATACTCCGATACCTCCGGGTGTTCCGAAAAAGTTAGTTTCTCCGGTAATTGCATCCGTAAATATCTCAAGGATGGGAACAGGCTGGATAAATTTGACCTTTTCTACTTTGATGTTGGTTTCCAACATGCGCAAACGCAATCCGGCCGTGGCACGCACATTGATTTGATGGCGATTGGGATCGAAAACGTCTTTCTTGTCAATGAATAATCCACTGATGCAGGGACGTACACGAATTAAGGGTGTATTTACCCGATGTCCTTGTCCCACGAAATACTCGACGGTTTGGGTTAGCTTCTCAAAATAGGCCAGGGCTTGGGGGCGTGTAAGCCCTGTGCCTTCGGCAATCATAAAATCGATCACATCGTTCAGGTCTTTGGATTCCGGACTGGAAACAATGGCCACGCAGTTGTGAGGATCGACGGTCATACTACTTTCAACTAAAGTGTACTTCAGCATAATTGTTATTTGAATGATTAATAAATAATGAAATATAAAAAACATAATTTTACTATATTTTAATTTGGTATGTGCAAAAATAAGCTATATACGGATAATTCTTTTTTCTGTTTTTGCAAAGTGAGATTTGTTTTTTTACTGAAAATTGACAAGTGAATAAAAATGAGAATTATTAAAAACTAGTATCTTTGTTGACGATTAGGTCATAATACACATTAATTACATAATCTAAAATACTAAAGGCATGGCAATTATTAAACCATTCAAGGGAATTCGCCCTCCAAAAAATATTGTAGAACAGGTGGCTTCGCGTCCCTATGATGTTTTAAATTCTGAAGAAGCAAGGATTGAAGCGGCAGGGAATGAAAAATCTTTATATCATATTATTAAACCGGAAATAGATTTTCCGGCCGGTACAGATGAACATGCTCCTGAAGTATATGAAAAAGCACGTGAGAATTTTGAAAAATTCCAAAAAGAAGGCTGGTTGTTGCAGGATAATAAAGAGAATTACTATGTCTATGCTCAAACCATGAATGGCCATACACAATATGGATTGGTTGTTTGTGCCTATGTGGATGATTATATGAACGGAAAAATAAAAAAGCATGAACTGACCCGTCGCGACAAAGAAGAAGACCGTATGAAGCATGTCCGTATCAACAATGCTAATATTGAACCTGTTTTTTTCGCTTATCCGCATCATGCTGAATTGGATAAAATTGTGTCGGATGTAGTTAAATCCGGGCCGGAATATAATTTTGTGGCCCCCGATGGCTTCGGTCATCATTTTTGGCTGATTGAAGACGAACAGGTTATCAAACGAATTACAGAAATATTTGCAGAAATACCATCTTTATATATAGCGGATGGACATCATCGCAGCGCCGCTGCTGCTTTGGTTGGTGACGAAAAACGCCGTCAAAACCCTAATCATCAGGGAAATGAAGAATATATGTACTTCCTTGCCGTTTGTTTTCCGGATAATCAATTGAATATCATAGACTATAACAGGCTTGTCAAAAATTTGAATGGTTTGAGTGAAGAACAATTTCTTACAGCTTTAAATAAATATTTTATTGTAGAAGAAAAAGGTTCCGAGATTTATAAGCCACAACAATTGCATAATTTTTCCTTATATCTTTCCGGAAAATGGTATTCACTTACGGCTAAACAAGGTACTTACAATGATGATGATCCGATCGGAGTATTGGATGTTACAATATCTTCCAATTTAATATTGGATGAAATATTGGAAATTAAGGATTTACGTTCGGACAAAAGGATTGATTTTGTAGGAGGAATACGTGGTCTTGGAGAATTGAAAAAAAGAGTGGATAGCGGAGAGATGAGAATGGCGCTGGCTCTTTATCCTGTAACAATGCAACAATTAATGGATATTGCCGATACCGGAAATATTATGCCTCCTAAAACCACATGGTTTGAACCCAAATTGCGTTCCGGTCTTGTAATTCATAAACTGATATAATAAATATCGAAGTGTCTTTGTGTTTAATTTGATTAATTTACACATGAAAAAAATATTGTCTTTATTTTTATTCCTTTTATTATTTGTATCTTACTCGTATGCTAAAAAAGATCCGGCTTATTCTCAACAAATGGTTGAACGCAGGGCATTACAAACTTTTTTCAGCAATACAAAAGAACAACAGTTGGCAACCGCGCATTGGGACTATGTTCCCGGACTGGTAGCTAATGGAGTATTGAAAGCCTGGCAACAATATCCTGAAAAGACGGAATATTATGATGTAGTCAAAAGATATGCCGACCATTGTTTGCAAGGTGCAGACACTGTTCAGGTTGGCAAAAGCAACATAGATGATTTAGCTGCCGGAAAAATCTTTTTTATCCTTTATGAAGAAGAAATGAAAAAAGGCAATACTGTTGATGCCCAACGTTATAAAAATTGTGTGACTTTTTTGAGAAATAAATTGAAATACGATCATAGTCGTATTCAGGAAGGAAATCCCGGCGCCGGAGGTTTTTTTCACAAAGCAATCTATCCCAATCAAATGTGGCTCGACGGGTTGTATATGGGGCCTGCTTTGTATGCTCAATATCAATCTGAATTCGGAGAAGAAGCAGGACATGAAGATAACATGCAATCTTGGAGCGACATTGCATTGCAATTTAAAATTATACATCAATATACCTATGACCCTGTTAAACAACTGAATTATCATGGATGGTCAGCCACGCCTGATGATAAAAATTCTTTTTGGGCAAAAAAAGAAGATCCGTTTTTAGGATGTTCGCCTGAATTCTGGGGTCGTGGTATGGGTTGGTATTTTGCCGCTTTGGTGGATGTGCTGGATTGGATGCCTAAAAATCACCCTGATTATCAGCAATTAGTGAAAATTGTTAATGATGTGGCGCAAGGCTTGAAACGCTGGCAGGATAAATCAACCGGATGTTGGTTTCAATTATTGCAGTATAATGCTTCAAAAAAAGGAGATGGGGTAGGAGATAAGTCTTTGGATGGAAGTAAGTTTTATAATCAATGTAACAATCCGGATTATCTGGAATCTTCGGCTTCAAGCATGTTTACGTATGCCTTTTATAAAGGAGTGCGTATTGGAGTATTGGATAAAAAGACATATTTGCCGGTTGCAAATAAAGCGTACAAAGGATTGATCAGGCAATTCATTCGTGAAGGAAAAGACGGAAACCTGGAGATTATTCAATCTTGCGCATCTGCCGGACTTGGCCCTGCTAAAAATCAATCGCGGACGGGTACAGCTAATTATTATTTGTGCGGAGAAGACATTGCTGTCACAAAAAATGAAGGCAAAGCTATTGGACCGTTTATTATGGCAAGTCTGGAACACGAAATAAAGTGATTCATCCTAAAAAATGGATATTTACAAAACAATAGAATCAGTATCGGAAGGAAATATTACAGAGCAACGCAGTAAATTTATTGCATATGCCGTTCCCGTATCTACTCCGGAAGAAGTAAAAGAATATGTTGATAAATATCGCAAAGAATATTACGATGCCCGGCATGTTTGTTGGGCATATATGTTAGGTCTCGAAAGAAATATTTTCCGGATGAATGATGATGGAGAACCATCTTCCACTGCGGGAAAACCAATATTGGGAGTAATCAATTCTCATCAGTTAACAGACATTCTGATTGTAGTAATCCGCTACTTCGGAGGTGTAAAATTAGGAACAGGAGGATTGATTGTTGCCTACAAAGCCGCTGCTCAGGAAGCAATCGCGAATGCTCATATTATAGAAAAAACTGTAGATGAAGAACTTGGCATTTTTTTTGAATATCCTTTTCTGAATGGAGTCATGAAAATAGTAAAAGAAGAGAATCCTGTTGTGCTTTCGCAAAAATTTGATATAAATTGCCAGATGAAATTAAGAATCCGTAAAAGTGAAAGTGAAAAATTGAAAGCAAAGTTGTTGAAAGTGGATACCGTGAAAATCGAATGAAAACTTTGTTATTCATATTATTTTTTCTTTTTATTCTCCAAATCTTTATACCCCCTAAAGCAATTGGACAACAAAACGGCAGGATTTCCCGTGACAGCATTGACTATTCCCTGAAAAATATAGAATATTCCGATACTACCGTACAACAACTTCCTGATGCATATAAAAATATTAAGAAAAAGGCAACCAACAAATGGATGAATAGGTTGTATGATGTACTGGTTAGAGAACCATCTGCCAATGTTCCTGCCAGCGCTATAGAATCTATTGATGCCGATTATGTCCCGTATGAAGGTAAAATAATCCGAAAAATAGAAATAACCGTATTAAAACCTTTCGGAACAAGTATCAATGAACCCGATTCTGTGAATTCCAGCAAATGGTTTAACAGAAAAGGAAATGCATTACACAACTCAACCAAAAAATTTATTGTACGAAATAATCTTCAATTTCGCGAAGGACAAGCAGTTGATCCTATTATAATGGCAGAAACCGAAGCATTTCTACGAGGCACTTCTTATATCAATGATGCACGGATTTATGTTGCACCTGTGCCTGATTCGGATATGGTGGATGTCAGAGTCGTAGTGAGAGACGTTTGGTCAATCGGTTTGACAGTTCATAAACTGGATCCTTCATCAGCCAATATAGAGTTTTTCGATAAAAACTTTATGGGAATTGGTAATCGATATGATGTCAGTGTAATTTATGATAAAGATTATCCTAAACATTGGGGATTCGGAATCGGTTACGGATATGATAACTTATTCAGAAGTTTTACGAATGTGAGTGCATCCTACTTAGATAATATTAGTTATAAAAATTTATCATTAAATGTAGAACGAGCATTGCAAACATCTTTAGATTACTTTGGTAAAGTTTCATATGATGAAATTAATTATCGTCCCAGTTGCGTTTCCTGGGATTCCATAACTCCTGATCATAATTCAAATCTGTCATTGGCTTTGGGAAAGGCTTTTACTCTTCCCGACAAACATTTTACCAAACGATTTGTAATTTCAGCAGCTTATTATCACAGAGATCCCAATTATCAATTTTATCATCTTTCTGAAGATGATGAGATTCCCTATGCGTATACAAAAAATAAAACTTATTTAGCCCAATTCAGCTTTTATAAACAAGCCTATTACAGGCAACATTTAATCAATAATTTTGGGACTACGGAAAATATTGCACACGGCTTCAATATCTCAACCCAAATCGGGTATAGTGATTTCGAAGATTATCGTGATGGTTTTTATGCATCCCTGGCAACCTCAGGAGGCAAGCAATATAAATCAGGAAACTATTACCTGTATGGCTCTATTTCCTCTTTTTTCAATGATGATGAAGCTTATGGAGGTGTTTTAAAAACAGGATTACAGTATTTTTCTCCCTTAATGCGTTTGAAGAAAAGTCGTTTCCGGCATTTTGTAAATGTCGATTATACAAAATTATTGAATCCGATATCCATCTTTGAAAATGTTCTTTATTATAGTAATAAAAGTACGTTGAATACTCATTTTTACGATTATCATACAAAAGGAGTAGAACGTTTGATGTTCAACCTTGAAACAGATTTTTTCAGCCCGATCAATCTGATTGGTTTTCGTTTTGTTTTTTACACTTTCTCAGATTTGGGATGGATAACTTCTGCTAGTGACTTGTTAAGCAAAAAAAATTTTTATGGCGGTATCGGATTCGGTATCCGGATTCGAAATGATTTGTTGGTATTTCGCACATTGGATATTCGTTTCGGTTGGTATCCGAAATTTCCGCAAGAAACATTTAATCAGTATTTTGATCTGAAGATGACGGAACCTAACGTATCTCCAAGTTTTGTTCCGAGCTATCCTAAAGAAATCCCTTTGGATTAAATCATTCTTTTTTATACTTTTGCATCTTAAATTAAAAACTAAAAGTGAAAAATTAAAAATTTATACTTTCCACTTTTAGTTTTTCACTTTTAACTTACGTTTTATGTCCAAAAAATTCGCAGAATATTCAAATTTCAATCTTTCTGAAATCAATAAAGAAATCCTGAAACGCTGGGATGACGAAGATGTTTTTCACCAAAGTCTGGAAATCCGCGAAGGAGCTCCGTCTTTTGTATTTTATGAAGGTCCGCCTTCAGCCAATGGAATGCCTGGAATTCACCATGTTATCGCCCGCTCAATCAAAGATATTTTTTGTCGTTACAAAACGATGAAAGGATATTTGGTGAATCGCAAGGCAGGCTGGGATACACATGGACTTCCCGTAGAACTCGGAGTTGAAAAATCTTTAGGAATTACGAAAGAAGACATCGGTAAAAAAATAACCGTAGAAGAATATAATGCAGCATGTCGCAAAGACGTGATGAAATATACCAAAGAGTGGGAAGATCTCACTCGTAAAATGGGGTATTGGGTGGACATGGATAACCCTTATATTACTTATGATAACAAATATATCGAAACACTTTGGTGGTTGTTGAAAGAATTGTATAACAAAGATTTATTGTATAAAGGTTATACCATTCAGCCATATTCGCCTGCAGCAGGTACAGGTTTGAGTACCCACGAATTAAATCAGCCGGGCTGTTATCGTGATGTGAAGGATACTACTTGTACAGCTCAATTCAGAATAAAAAATCCAAAACCGGAAATGGCGCAGTTTGGAGATGCTTATTTTCTGGCTTGGACCACTACGCCCTGGACATTACCTTCCAATACAGCTCTTTGCGTAGGACCAAATATCGATTATGTAGCTGTGCAAACTTATAATCCATACACCAGCTTGCCGATGACGGCTATTATTGCCAAGGACCTGCTATTTACTCATTTCAATGAAAAAGCAGTTGAATTGGATTTGGATGATTATAAATCTGAAAATAAACTTGTTCCATTCAAAATAGTTGCCACTTATAGAGGAAGTGAACTGGCGGGAATGGAATATGAACAACTGATTCCCTGGGTAAATCCTGGAAAAGGAGCTTTCTGTGTAATCACCGGAGATTTTGTTACAACGGAAGATGGTACGGGAATTGTGCATATTGCTCCGACTTTTGGTGCTGATGATGATAGGGTTGCCAAAATAAACGGCGTTCCTCCTTTGATGTTGATAGATAAAGATGGAAATCGTCGCCCGATGGTCGATCTGACAGGGAAATATTTTAAAATTGAGGATTTAGATGCCGATTTTGTGAAAAATCAAGTTGACGTTGAGATATACAAAGAATATGCAGGGCGTTATGTGAAAAATGCCTATGATAATAAGTTGACTGAAAATGATGTAACATTAGACATCGATCTTTGTGTTATGCTCAAACAACAAAACCTTGTTTTCAAAATTGAAAAACATATACACAATTATCCGCACTGTTGGCGTACAGACAAACCGGTGCTTTATTATCCGTTGGATAGCTGGTTTATACGTACAACTGCCTGCCGTGAACGAATGATGGAATTGAATGATACCATCAACTGGAAACCTCAATCAACCGGAACCGGACGTTTTGGAAAATGGTTGGAAAACCTGCAGGATTGGAACCTGAGCCGTAGCCGTTATTGGGGAACTCCTCTTCCTATCTGGCGCACAGAAGACGGATCGGAAGAAAAATGTATCGGTTCTGTTGCCGAATTAATGGAAGAAATCGAAAAATCTTTGAAAGCCGGATTCTTAAAAGAAAATCCGTTCAAAAATTTCAAAACAGGAGATTATTCAAAGGAAAATTATGCTGTAGAAAATATTGATTTACATCGTCCTTTTGTTGATAATATCATCCTGGTTTCCGGTTCAGGTAAACCGATGAAGCGGGAGTTAGACCTCATTGATGTTTGGTTTGATTCGGGGGCGATGCCATATGCGCAAGTTCACTATCCTTTCAGTGGAGATTTAGGAGGAGCCTGCTTCCCAGCCGACTTCATCGCCGAAGGCGTTGATCAGACCCGTGGCTGGTTCTTCACCTTGCATGCAATCGCTACGATGATTTTCGATAGTATTTCCTTCAAAACAGTTGTATCCAACGGATTAGTTCTGGACAAAAACGGGAATAAAATGTCCAAACGTTTAGGAAATGCGGTTGACCCGTTTGAAACCATCGAAAAATATGGTTCGGATCCTTTGCGTTGGTACATGATCACCAATGCTTCGCCTTGGGACAATCTGAAATTCGACATAGAAGGCGTGGAAGAAGCCCGGAGAAAATTTTTCGGAACCTTATACAATACCTATTCCTTTTTCGCATTATATGCTAATGTAGATGGTTTCAACAGTAAGGAAACGGAAGTCCCTTTCAATGAGCGACCCGAAATCGATCGTTGGATTCTTTCATTATTGAATACATTGATTGAAGATGTGAACGAATATTATGAAACTTACGAACCTACCCGTGCAGGCCGCGCCATCAATGATTTTGTAAATGATCATTTAAGCAACTGGTATGTGCGCCTGAACCGGAAACGTTTCTGGGGAGGAACAATGGATGTGGATAAGTTGTCAGCCTATCAAACACTCTACGTTTGTTTGGAAACAATATCCAAACTGATGGCTCCGATTGCTCCGTTTTATGCAGACAAATTATTCTGCGACTTGGTTTCGGTAACGGAAAAAGAAAAAAGTTCATCGGTACATTTGTCTGATTTTCCTGTTCACAACGATTCTTTGATAGATAAAGATTTGGAAGAACGCATGCAAATTGCTCAGAATATATCTTCCATGGTATTGGCGTTGCGTCGTAAAGTAAATATCAAAGTGCGTCAACCGCTTACTTGCATCATGATTCCTGTTTTCGATGAGCATCAAAAACAAGCGATAGAAGCCGTTCAAAACTTGATTTTGAATGAAGTGAATATCAAGGAAATCAGATACGTGGACAATGCAGCCGGAATTTTGGTGAAGAAAATAAAACCGGATTTCAAAAAATTAGGCCCCCGCTATGGTAAAATCATGAAAGATTTAGCTGCTGAAATCAGTAAAATGTCACAAACAGATATTCTTCAACTGGAACAGCAGGCAAGGATTGAAATTCCTGTGGCCGGACAAATGGCTGAAGTAGTACTAGACGATGTGGAAATCATTTCCGAAGATATTCCCGGATGGTTGGTAGCCAATGAAGGCAAACTCACTGTAGCTCTGGATATCACTATCACAGAGGAACTTCGAAAAGAAGGAATTGCCCGGGAACTGATCAATCGCATTCAAAATATACGTAAATCCAACGGATACGAAATCACGGATAAAATCAATGTCAAAATTCAATCTGATGACAGGATAAACGATGCTGTTACCGGATTCAAAACATACATTGCCAATCAGGTATTGGCCAATGGCATAGAAATTGCTCCTTTAACAGAAGGTACCAAACTGGATTTCGAAGATTTTGAACTTTTGGTAGTTGTGGAAAAAAGTGACGTATTGTAACCTAATTGAATGTTTTTGGGTGCACGGTACACGGTGCACGAGTTGCTTACACCTGATAATGCACTGCGTCTGATAAACCGACCGTGCACCCTGCACCGTGCACCTTTGCACCCAAATTGTTTATATAGATTTCAAAATAAACATTATGAAAATAAAAAAAGACCTCAAAATCAGAAACATCGCCGGCGAAAATGTATTAATCATGCAAGGACACGTTGGTGTAGACATGACCAAAGTAGTATCATTCAACGATACAGCCCAATGGCTCTGGGATGAACTTCGTGATAAAGAATTTACATTGGATGATGTAATTCAATTGCTTACGGAACATTTCAATATTGATGAAGATATTGCAAAAACAGATGCCGGTAAATGGATCGATCAACTGTCAGCTTGTAATGCACTGGAATCATGATTAATTCAGAACTACTGACTCAACCCCAACAGATATTATTAGCCTTATTAAAACTTGCTCTATGGAATACGCTTCCCGATAAAGCATTGCTTGACAAGGCAGATGAAGCTATCTGGAAAAAAGTATTCCAATTTTCTGTAGATCAAGGCGTAATAGCTGTGGCTTTTGATGGCATAATGCTTTTACCTGCAGAATTGCAGCCTCCCCGTTCAATAAAATTACCTTGGGCAATCAATGTAGAATCTTTGGAACGCAGATATGATCGTCAATTAGCCGTTGCAAATGAGTTATCCGGCATTTTTTCGAAAAATAATATTAAAATGTTATTATTTAAGGGAGTTGGATTATCTGAATATTATCCGGTTCCTAAACATCGAGAATTTGGTGACATAGACATTTATCTTTTCGAAAAACATGAAGAGGGAAATCAATTACTGGTTCAGTATGGAGCCAGGAAAGATGAGAATAATTTGTTTAAATTAGATAAACATTCTACATTACATTATAAAGGATTTTCAGTGGAAAATCATAAGCATTTTCTATTTGATGAATTTCCTCAATTAAAAATGTTGGAAGATAGATTATTACAAACACTTGAAAGTACAGTATCTCCAATAGGAAAGATATTATTTCCTCCTCCTGATTTTAATGTTTTATTCTTGATGTGCCATACTCTTGGACATTTTATTCAAACGCCTCTTACACTCAGATCTTTCTGTGATTGGTCACTTTTCTTGAAAGCAAGTCAGGGAAAAATAGATTTTGCTGTTTATCGTCAATTGATGGCAGATTCGGGCCTCTTAACTCTAGCTGATGCATTTACGGCTTTGACCATTAAATATATAGGGTTAGATCCTGAATTAACACCATCTTTAGAAAGCAATCCTATTATTGAAAATAAAATGATGCGAGAATTATTAAATCCTTTATCTTTCTTAAAAACAGAAAAAATGTCTGCTCTTAAAGTGATTTCGTATAAAACAAAAGCTTTGAAAGCGAGACGATGGAAATATGAGCTATTTTACCCCAAGCATTTTTGGAAATCAGTATTAAAATCCATTATCTTTCACATACAACATCCACAAGTCATAATGAAATTGAAATAATAGTGGGAATACAGAAAATCATAGAGTTGCTACCTCCTCCATACCGGCGATATGGCATTGGAGTGACCGTTTCTGTGCTGTTGAGAGCTATTTTCAATTTCGCAGGATTGGCAATCCTGATTCCCGTATTCATGTTATTATTTGACTCCAATGGAATGGATCAAAATTCCATATTGGGTAAATTCCGTCATTGGACAAATATTAGTGATGACACTACATTCGTAATCATAGTTTGTGCAATTATATTGTGTTTTATCGTCCTGAAAAATGTGGTGAACATATTGTTGGGAACTTTTCAAGTAAAATATGTCACTTCACTTTACAGATACTATTCCGGTAAATTATTCGAAAACTACTATAAAAGAGGACTCCTTTTTATTAAAAGTTCACATACTACCGCTTTGTCTCACAAGATCAATGGAGTCTGTTATAGTTTTTCCCAGAATGTTTTGTCTTTATCATTTACCATGATGGGCGAAGCCGTATTATTACTTTTTATCTGGGGAGCGCTAGCCCTGTACTCTTTTAAAATAGCTATTTTTACTGTATGTTGTCTTTTACCTATTATGTGGTTTTATTTTTATACGGTAAGAAAAGAATTGGTGAAAAACGGAAGAGCCGAAAATGATGCAAGAAGAAAACAGGCGCGCATAGTAAGCGAAACTTTGAAAGGATATGTAGAAATGGAGATCAATAACGCTTTTCCATTGTTCCAACAGCAATTTCAGGAAGGTTTGTCCTTGATTTCTTATTATCGGGAAAGGACAGATCGTGTTCTACGCATTCCTGCCGGAGTCATAGAAATCGGTGTAGCAGTTATAATGATATTGCTGGTGCTCTTAAGCAGAGGCAATAATGAAATGAAAATTCTTTTCGGAATTTTTGCCGTGGCTATTTTGCGTATGTTGCCGGCTATAAAAACACTGATGACCGGGTGGGCTCAATTGAAAAACAACACTTATGTAATTGATGTTATTAAAGAGGCTGTTGACTTCGACAAAGAAGAAAAACTGGATTCTGGAACAGTTTTTGAACCCATTGCCTTCAATCGGGAAATAAAAGTAGATAATATCACATTTTCTTTTCCTGATTCCACTGAGAAAGAAAAACCGGTCTTTGATAATTTTTCAATAACAATTCATAAAGGAGAGCGAGTTGGTATATGTGGATCTTCCGGAGTAGGGAAAAGCACCTTATTTAATTTATTATTAGGATTTTACTCTCCACAAAAAGGGGATATTTATATTGATGGCAAACCTTTGGACGAGACAACTCGCAGGGCATGGCACTCCATAATCGGATACGTTCCTCAGGATGTGTTTATCATTGATGGCACGTTAATGGAAAATATTGCTTTAGGGGAAGCTATTGAAACTATCGACCGCAATAGAATAATGGATGTGTTGGAGCAGGCGAGCCTGAAGACATTTGTCGACACCTTACCCGAAGGAATTGATACCCGTATCGGAGAAAACGGATCACGACTTTCCGGTGGTCAACGACAAAGAGTAGGTATAGCCCGCGCCCTGTATAAACAGGTGGAAATCTTGTTCTTTGATGAAGCTACATCCTCACTCGATTCTTTGACAGAGAGAGAAATTACAGAGGCTATCAATGATTTGTCAGTCAAACACAAAGAGTTAACGATTGTAATGATAGCACACCGGGAATCATCTTTGTCTTTTTGTGATCGAAAAATCTCACTATGATGGTTAAATTTATTTAATTAAATAAAAATTACTCCAATTTGAATTGTGATATGTTTTATAATAGAAAAAACTTTATAACTTTGCAAAACGTAAAAAGTGAGTGAAACTACTAACTAAATCATGAAGAAATATTATTTTCTTCTTATATATTAAATGACCTAACGATAATACTCTTGAAAAAGAGGTGTATGTTTATTTTAGAGAAATAAACAATATTTTAAGCTACTAACTAATTCTATCATTTTATAATTAACTTAAACATTGCAAAATAGGAATGATATGACATTTAATTTTTTTGCTATTCTTTTAAAAATTTCTATTTAATAATGACGTAATTCTCTTTATGAGAGAGCGAGATGATTGTTTAATAAAATAAACAATAAACTTATAAACTACTGATTCCGTTATTTTTATAAATAACTTAACATTGCAAAAAAAAGAATACTAACTCAGTCTATTTACAATTCTATTCTTTATTGCATACAATTTTTTGTTGATAATACTCTTTTCGAAGAGGTGTAATGTTGTTGTTTTAAGTTTAAAACAATAATTTTAATATGCTACTAATCAAATAATTTATAAAGTTAAATTTAACATTAAAAAAAATGAAAAAAACAGTTAGCTCTTTAATCGGGGTGAACAATACCAAGGAGTATGTGTCACCTGAAATTGAAATTGTGGAAGTGATTGTGGAACATGGATTTGCATTGTCTGTGAAACCAGGACTATCTTCTGAATCAGAAGGTGAATATGATTATGTTGAAGAATAAAAATAAATGTCACAAAATATGAAAAAAAGTTTTATCTTTTTATTGGTGGCTGCATTTATTGTAAGTTGTAGCCAAGAGGATTTTGAAGGTAATCTTCAGAATGAAGGAATACAGTCAACTGTTACAACTGAGCTGGAAGAATCTGTATTAGGAGATCTTTCCGGATCATTGCTAAGAACCACTATCGGAGAAACTGGTGGAATATGGGAGTGGATTCCCGGAGAGTCAATGGGATTGTCAAAAGTAGCTAGTGGCGTAATGTCAAGAGGTGTTGAATATACTCATGTAGCAGGAATTGATAATCAGGCTACTTTTAATGGCCCGGAACTTTTGATTGGAAGTTATCTTGGTTATTATCCATATGCTACTTCTACAGTGAAGAACAACGTGATAACATTTGATTTACCGGATCAATTACAGTTAAGTAATGGTGACTTCTCAAATTTTGGGAAATGTGGGTTTATGTATACAAAGACTCCGATTACTTTAACTGCAAGAACTCAAAGTGTGGGTGGTTTGAAATTTTCACATGCTCATGCTATCATAAGATTCAGTATTAAAATAGTTTCAGGTAAAGTAAATCTTCAACAGATAGAATTGAAGGCTGCAAGTCCGATTTTCAGAAGAACTGTAACAATTGGTACCGATGGTAAAGCTTCTTATAGTAATCCTTCAAATACTATAACATTGCACACAGGTGTGAATGGTTTTACTTTGAATCGTTATGGAGAACAAGAATACAAAGGATTACTATTTGTACCTCCAACAAATGATTTGACTGGTGATGTATCATTTGATTTTAATCTTGTAACAGATAAAGGTACTGTCACATTAAAAAAGATCTCAGTTCGTCTTGAACCAAACGGTCTTTATCCTGCAATTGAAGGGGAATTTGCTAGCTTTAATGCAAGTACTGCTACTTTTGATAAATCATGGGATGGAACAGCTTCTGCACCAACTATAGATGGTAATACTATCTATATTAATAGAGCTAGCGAACTAAAATGGGTATCTGATGTTAGCAACAAAGTTATCACAGGACTTGATGCCAAAGGTGTTCCCAGTTCATTTGCAGGTTATACTGTAACATTGAAACAACCCATTGACTTGGCTAATATTGAATGGACTCCTATTGGAGCTACATCAGCCAATGCTTTCCAAGGTACACTTAACTCGCTTGGAAATAGCAATATAACTGGTTTGAAAATTTCCACAGGAGGTGTTGTTGGTTTAGTTGGTTACAACAAAGGTTCTATTTCTAAAATAACAGTTGAAAATTCTACAGTATCAGGAAATGATGTTGTGGGTGTTATTGTTGGACAAAATTTCCTTAATGTAACAAATTGCCATATTAACGGTTGTACTGTTACAGGAAATCAAAAAGTAGGTGGTATTGTTGGATATAACTATACCGAAGGTTACATGTATAATTGTTCAACTGATGCAGCAAGTTCCATCCTTGGAAGTGAAATGGTAGGAGGAATTGCCGGACAAAATAATAATGATATTACTGATTGTACAAATGCCGCCACAGTAGATGCTACAACTTACACTGTTGGAGGGTTAGTTGGAAGTAACGCTACAAACGGACTTATAAAAAGAGGTTCTAATTCAGGAAGAATCGGAGCAACAGTTCAATCTTACGCTGGAGGTATCGTAGGTAGAAGTGCTGGTAAAATTCAAGGTCAAACAATGACTAATACTGGCGATATAGGAAATACTGCTGGTAGATACATTGGTGGTATTGCCGGTGATATTGCTACAGATAATGTCCTAAGAATCGATTATATTTTTAATAGCGGAATAGTATCTGGTGCATCTTCTGCTGATAATCGTTTTGGCCGTTTGAATTAAAAATCTGAAAATTTCATAGTATAGTTAAAATAGGGCGGAGATATTCGCCCTATTTTTTGTCTGAATAATCTTTAGTTAAGAATGATACAATATACTGTAGCCAACCACCTCATTCAAGTTTCCGGAAAAGGCTTAAACCACATTCCCGGTTTTTCACAATTCCTTTCAAAAGAAAGCTCCGGAAAATCAATCCTTCAATTACAATTAGGAACAATGCTAGCGGATTGGAATATTGAACCTTTACAGACTTTTCCATTCGAAGATGATAATGTGATGTGTGATTTTACATTCAATAATAGCATTTATTATTTTCGAATGAAAAAAGAGAAAGAGGTCTTTCTTATGGAAATCACCAACCAAAATGGTTTATTTTCTGCAACCACCAATATGGATGAAAATACTCCGTCTCATCTATTGCGTTTCGCCGTCTGGATGGCTTTTAATATCGCCTGCGTACACCATCAAACGGTAGCTTTTCATGCTTCAACAATTTCTTGTGAAGATAGATCTATATTGTTTTTAGGAGAGTCAGGTACGGGAAAAAGTACACATACACGTTTATGGCTCAATAATATTCCGGATACAGAATTATTGAATGATGATAGTCCTTTTATTCGTGTGAAAGGAAATGAGGTTTTTGTTTTTGGCTCCCCCTGGAGTGGTAAAACTCCTTGTTATAAAAATAAAAATACACCTGTCGCTGCAATTGTTAGGCTCTCTCAGGCACCATACAATAAAATAACACAGTTGAAGGGAATTTCTGCACTTGGAGCTTTACTACCATCCTGTCCACCTGCTTTTGCATATGATGAAACTCTTTTTAGTCATATTTCTGAAATATTATCTGTTATTTTGCAACAAATTCCGGTGTATTCTTTGGAATGCTTGCCTGATCCGGATGCAGCTTATTTGGTATTCAGAACGTTAAAGGAAAGTGGCAGATTATGAAAT
>JAVBLQ010000142.1:0-2714 GCA_031553435.1 Bacteroidales bacterium
GGATTTGATTTTGGGAGAATAGCGGGCTATTTGACCAAAAGCAAAGACACAAAACAGCAAAAAAGAACAAAAAAGGGCATGAAAAAGTATCAGTTTCATTTATAAATAGTATTACTTGTAAATTTTTAAACAGTTTCTAAATCTTAGCTTTTGTTAATTTCTTGTTGATCAACAGGCAAATGACCAAAGCAGTAGTTGACCCTAGAAAGTCACACAAAAAATCCATCCAGTCTCCTGACCGGTCGGTAGTCAAGTATTCCTGCAGCAGTTCTATAACACCGCTGAAGGTAATGGAAAATAACCAGGCGCCCAATACAATCCATTTAGCAGGTATTGGTTTCCTGAAAAAACGACTTTGTTCAAAGTAAATAATCCCGCATAGCCCGCTGAACATGCAAAAATGTACAAATTTATCAAAATTACTCATTTCTATCTGAGGAATAGAAGATGCATTCATAAAACACAGATACAGAATCACCGTGCAAAGCAGGATAGTAATCCAGAATTTTTCAAAAAATCGAATGATTACTCCCATTATTTATTCCCCTTTCCGTAAGTAAATGTAACGGGAATATAGGCGGGACTTGTAATTGTTTGCGCACCAACAGCAATCGTAGGTTTGAGTTTAATAGTTACATTGCTCGGGCTACTTCCGAGTCCGACGAAATTATATGCCATATTTTTAATTGCATCCGCAGATTGTCCGCTCATCACTTTTTTCAGGTCAAAAGCCAGGTTAATCGGCAATACGGAAGTTTGTCCTGCACCCACCTGTAATTTTGAATCCAAAGATCCGGTAGTCATCTGGACATCATCGATTTCCAGGACATATTGCAATCCGTTTAATAGAGCAGTTTGGCTTCCCGGATTTTTCACATTCAGGTTTAATGTAAATTGTAAGGGAACAGAACTTTTTGAAAATGCAGAGACAAGACTGGCGGCTGTCATAGGATTTAAAGAAGCTATAGAGTTGACATTCTGCAAATTGACACCAGCCAGATTCAATCCTGATATAGAATTGTATTTGTACTCACATTGGGTAAGGCTATACGCCCCCATAATGCTTTGAGCCGCATCACAAGCTGTTAGTAATACAGTGATGATTAAGAGAGAAATAATTTTTTTCATCGGGTTTGTTTTTTATATTCATTTAATAGTTACCATCGTTGCTCCGAATCCATATTCTTTGAAAGAAGCATCCTGGTAAGGATAATTTTTGTATTTTGTTTTTAGTTCGGACAATAGGGCATTTCTTAGTACACCTTCTCCTTTTCCATGAATAAAAACGATCTTTTGTCCCTTTTTGTTCTTGAATTTTTCCAATGCTTCCCTGAATTTATTCAATTGATAATTCAGCATATCCGCATTGTTCATTCCTGTTGTTGAGTCCAATAGTTCATTGATATGCAGGTCAACTTCCACTATGGCAGCTATTTCCTTGTTCTGGCGAGCCGGTGCAGGAGATTTAGGGGCATCGATCCGTACTTTCTGTGTCATTGCTTCCTGCAGGTCTGAAGCAGAGATCAATAATTCTCTTTCGGGAATGTCATTGATCACAACGGGATATATCAAAGCTTCATCTTCAAAGAAATCGTTTTCGCGAAAGCTGTGTAGTTTGTAGAATTTCACCGGATCAATTTTCATTTCTACGCTTTGTGTATTTTTCAGCATGTAAGGTTTGTCTTTTTTGAAAGCTACCAATTGGATGCAAATTCTTTCCAAATCGTTAAGCTGTTCTTTCGCAAATTCTTCGATGAATTCTTTGGTATTGGGTTCGATAATACCGTGGAAACGACTTTTCCATGCATTATTTTCACGCGACATATAATTAAAGAAAAGGAAATAATTGCTGTCGTTTATGAAGTATGCTTCGTAAGTGCATTTGCCCAGATCCTTGATGTTTTCGGGCAAATATGCCAGATACACATTTAATTTATCACCACCGGGAAGTTCGGTGATTTCCTTTTTCTCTTCTGTTTTCTTTTCCGGAATAACAGGTTGAGGCTGTTGAACTGTGACCTGAGACTTGGATGGAGAACGGAATTGAGTCCCGTCACCTTCGATAACAATGCATTCGCGTGCCAGAACAGGTGTTTCGAATCCGTCTTCTTCCTCCACCAACACAATATCTTTTCCCTGGAATTTTTTTACTATACCGCCTCCAACTGCGTTCAGGAATCGTACTTTATCTCCTATTTTCATTTTAAGTATGTGTCAAAATTCAGAAGGCAAAAGTACAAAATATTTATGTCTTTTTTGATTGTCGTCCACCGGCCTATATACAGAATCACCTAAAAAAACTCAAAGATATTTAAACCTTAGAAATAGAAAGATAAATCTTGTTGAAAATGAATGAGTTAAATATATAAAATGATTTAGTTCGCAAGCCGTCATTTTCCATTTTCCACTTTTCATTTTCAATTACTTGTCAAAGGTTCCAACGCAGAGCGGCCCCCTAATGGCCTCTCCCAGGTTATAAAAATATATAAAAACGGGCAGGAAAAATTCCACCCGTTCTTTTCACTTTATTCCACCCTCTCAAAACTGATCTCTTCCAACATCCGTTTAAATGTCGTGTTGGGGGTGAAAATTACTTTGACATGGTTGATCATGCGGGTATTGAACTCATCTTTGTTTTCGACTCCCTCACTTTCACGCTTCTACCCATCAACAGGTATTCAGGCATTTCATCCAGCAGGTTTTTAATTACACTC
>JAVBLQ010000051.1:0-40809 GCA_031553435.1 Bacteroidales bacterium
AAAAATACAAACATACTGATCACAAGCAGTAGTTACTTATCGGATCATTTGAATATGATTGATACCATTAATGCGAATTTCAAGGCATGCATCGTTCAGAATGATTATGAAAAGAAGTTCCTGCTTCAAAAGGGAATAAAAATTCCGGTTATCATAACAAATAATTTCTACTTGCAAATCAAGAGGATGTTTGTAGAGGAAAAGGAAGATACAAACACAACTACAGGGAATGATGATATGCTTGCCATTGGTTATTATTGCAGGAATGAAGGAGACCTTCAGTATATATATGATTTAGCAGCAGAATTGAATTATCTCAAAAATAATCTTTCTTTCCATATATTTTATGATAAACAAAATTCATTCACTTTTAAGAAAATGAAAGGGTTTAAGTATAAAAAGCTGATTAAATCAACTTTATCAGAAAATTTCAACAAACTAAACTGTTTTCTTTCTATAAAACCGACTTCTGTTAATACGCAATTGGCTTATACTAATTTGTATCTCGGGATTCCTGTTATCACTGGTCCGGAAGCTATTGATAATAAGATTCTGTTCTATTGCAAGACAATCGAAAACGGCAATATAAAGAAAAATGTTCTTGACCTGAAAACAAACTATCTGCATTATAATCAATTGGCAGTCGAGGCAAGTGCTATGATAGAGGATGTTTATTCTATTGAAAAAATGCTTAATGTAATTATAGATAAAATATAAAACATACTCCTAATTATGTTTGATAAAAGAAAATTCTTGATTTTGTGAGATTCTCGCACCTAAAAATAAACATGGATATTTGTAGTTGACTTCAGATAACTATTGCAAAACTGTAGGGCAATAGGCAATAAATTAGCTACTTATTGTGACAATTCTACGGCAAAATAAATTTGTTTTTAACATGAAAAAGCTAAGCAAATTAAAATTAAATGAGCTTTCAACAGCAGAGTTGAATGAACGGGAAATGTGTCGGTTGCTTGGAGGAGGAACTCCTGGTTGCTGTCAATGTGGTTGTAATTATGCAAATTCCGGAGGATCTAGTACTTCTGCTAATGACAGTGCTAATAATGCAGGTGGTAAATATTCGGACGCAGGAGCACAACCATGTTGTGAAAAACCTGAGCCCCCCAAGCCCCCTAAACAGCCTGAAACATTTCCTAATGGTTGTCAAGACAGTTGTAAATGGTGGTAACGTTTTTGCATGTTATGCTTAAATAACGATAAAGAAGGGTTGTTCCTAATGTATTTTAGTGTACTGAATAACAACCCTTCTCAATAATTAAAATTTATATTTATGACAAAAAAGTGTTTGTATTGTTTAGGTTATTGTTTTTTTTTCTTCATCTTTATAAATATACATTATAGTTGTTCAAATCAAGAAACCCGAAAATGTGATGAAAATCTAAACCGTGTTTATTTTACATTAGATTTAGATATTCAAGGTATAGTGATTCCTGTCTATTTCAATGATAGTACAGTTGCAAATATGTTATTTGATACAGGAGCTATGCTGGGTTCTTTAGAGTTAGAGTCTTCATTTGTGGTATCTCATCCGAGTATTGTTTCCTGTGGTATTCCTGATAGTGTATATACAATTACAGGTTGGTTGCCAGATTATAAAATACCGGGATTATACTATAAAGATTTTTCTGAAATAGTGACAATAGGAGGTGTTCCTCTACTATATCAAGATTTAATGACAACGAATAGACAAGGATATGTTGGAAGATATATAGATGGAATGTTTAATATTCCGGAAAATGATACAATACATGTCTGGGAATTGAATTTTGACTCTAATTATTTGGAAATTCATCAGGTGGAAAATTTTGTAATTCCTGAAAATTGTTTCCTTGTTCCAATGATAAAAAAGGAATGGAAAGTGAAAGATTATAATTACTTGTATCCACTTTCAATTCAATTGAATAATTGTAAGTTTTCTATAGATGGAGATACCTTGATAAATAGTCTGCCATACTTAATGGATACGGGTTCTCGGTATGATTTAATTTTGAACGTCCTATCTCCTGAAGAATTGGTTTTTTTTCATAAAAAAGAAGAAGATGCATGGGTCAGAATTGCCGGAGGCTATGGTCAGAGGTATACAGTAAATGCAACATTGTTTGACAATTTTGTCGTAGATTCATTGTGTATTTATACTCATGATAAAATAAATATCAATATCATGGGACTAAATTTTCTTAAAAGATTTAATGTTTTTTTTGATATGAGAAATCGACAAATAGGATTTCAACCGGTACAACAATTTAAAAGTATAATTAATACTGATGAAAATCAGTTTCGCTGTCTTACTGAAACTAATACTGAGGGTAAAGATATTATTCTAGCAGTTGCAGATTACAAAAATAATCCATATAAAATTGCAGGCTTGAAAAAAGGTGATGAAATAGTATCAATAAATGGTATCTTATTTAAAAACCTGAACAATCAAGATATTCAAGAAATGATCAATACATCAGATACATTGATATATGATATTATTCGTAGGGGTCAAGCACTAAAAATAACAGTTTTTTTGAGTAGAAGGTAATTAAAAAAGTAAAAAAATGAAAGATAAAATTAGTATATATAATATAGAAGTTGAATATGATGATTGTATATTATTTTATAATACTTTGACTAATGCATTACTGCCAATTAGTTATAAAGAATATTCAGTGATTGAAACACTTTTAGAGTATTTGTCTGATTTTCAAGACAGATATCCTGATTTGTATAATGCTTTTAAGGATTCAGGGTTTGTCGTTTCTTCAGATTTTAATGAGTTAGCGTATATTAAGTTGCAAAATAAAAAATATATCTACGAAGATAAAAATTATCGTATTACTATTAATCCAACATTAGATTGTAATTTGACATGTTGG
Source organism: Bacteroidales bacterium (assembly GCA_031553435.1). Classification (GTDB taxonomy): domain Bacteria; phylum Bacteroidota; class Bacteroidia; order Bacteroidales; family Azobacteroidaceae; genus JAVBLQ01. Next base: position 2,883 of record JAVBLQ010000051.1, read on the forward strand.
TATTGTTCCGCAGGATATGCAAGAACGACTCATAATAAAGATAGGATGAGTGATGAAATGGTAAATGGATTGAATAATCACATAAAAGATTTGATTATACAACAAAAGGCACAGTCAATATTATTAGATTGGTTTGGTGGTGAACCAATGATGTATTATGATGAAGTAATCTGTAAAATTTCAGAATATGTCCAACCAATTGCTTCTGAATATAATGTATATTTTCGACAACAAATAACAACAAATGCAACTCTGCTAAATGAACAGAGAATCCGTCAAATGAAAGATTTTAATTTTAACTTTTTTCAAATACCAATAGATGGAAATGAATATAGACATAATTTGATAAAACATTTTCCAGACAAACAAGGTACTTATAAAATGGTTGTTAACAATATTAATCTAATTGCAGAAATTATGCCTGAGATCTTTATCACTTTACGTATAAATTACGATAAACAAACTTTAAAAAATATCAAAGACATTTTTTCTGATTTTTCTGAAAAAAGTAAAAATCGAATCAAGATAGACTTTCAAAAAGTATGGCAGGTGCCTTGTACTGATAAGGAACGAAAGTTATTGAAAATTGCAAAAGAGAGTTCTTACTCAGCCGGATTTCAATCTGACTTTTGGGCTTATAAACCATTGTGTTTTTTTTGTTGCTATGCAGATAGTTATCATCACTATGCAATTAATTACAATGGCAAGGTATTTAAATGCACAGCTCGAGATTATGGAGATGATCTGGTAATCGGCAATTTACAGCCCTCTGGTCAAATTGAGTGGAACTATGGCATTCTGAGTAAAATGTTCGAAAAAGCCACTTTTGAAAACGAGAAATGTGAAAGTTGTAATATGTTACCCCTTTGTATGGGACCATGTATACAAAAAAATTACGAATCGCGCATGAATAATACTTCGGTGCCATGTGTGTATGAAAATGTTGAATATAGCATCTCTTCGTATATAATAGAGATGGCAAAAAAAAGAAATCTAATTAATTGAATGAAAACAAATTATCTTTCGTCTGATGATATAAAGTTTCAATTGGCTAACCTCAAACAATTAACCTTTGAGGTTACTGATGCTTGTAACTTAAAATGTCAATATTGTGCTTATGGCGAATTTTACAATGATTATGATCTGCGTGAAGATAAAAATTTGAGTTTACCGGCTTCCATCCAATTGATAGACTATTTGGCTAAATTTTGGAATTCAGAACAGAATGTTTCGGCAAACCGTAATGTTTATATTAGCTTTTATGGAGGTGAACCATTGTTGAATATGCCATTTATCAAATCTGTTGTGAATTATATTGAAAATCTTCATTGCCAATATCGCAGTTTTACATTTTCTATGACCACTAATGCGTTGTTAATTGAGCGTTACATGGATTATTTAGTGGCTCATGACTTTAATTTACTTATCAGCTTGGATGGAAATGAATGTAATACATCTTACCGGGTGAATAAAGCCGGAAAGCCGGCTTTCCCTGATATTATAAAGAATGTGGATGTATTACGTAAAAAGTATCCTGATTATTTTGAACGAAAAGTTGAATTTAATGCTGTTTTACACAATCGTAATTCCGTAAGTGAGATTTATGATTTTTTTAAGGCACATTATAATAAAATTCCCAGTATAGGAGAATTAAATAATATGGGAATTCGCCCGGATAAAGTAGAACTTTTTCAAAAAACATATCGAAACTCAGATGATAGTTTGCACCAGGCAGAGAACTATGAAACAATAGAACAGGATATGTTTATGAAAACAGGAACATATCAGGCTGCTTCTATTTTTTTACAACAATACGCTAGTCATGTTTATCATGACTATACAGATTTATTGTTTGGTAAAATGAAAAAAACAATTCCTACAGGAACTTGCTTGCCTTTTGGAAAGAAAATGTTTATAACCGTTTCAGGCAAGATATTACCTTGCGAACGTATAGGTCAACAGAACAGTTTAGGATATATCTCGGAATTGGGTGTAGAACTTGACTTGAATGCAATAGCAGATAGATATAACATGTATTTTGCTAAATTAGAGCAGCAGTGTGGCAAGTGTCATAATGCAACCGCTTGTATACAATGCATTTTCAACCTTCACGACTTGGACGGTTGTCCGGTATGTCATGGTTTTATGAATGGGCAGGAGTTTGCAAGATATAAAGCGATACAATTAGATTTTTTTCGTAAGTATCCTGAGGATTACTATCGTATAATGGAAGAGGTAATAATAGAATAATAAAAATCAAATATGATTGATCCTGAAAAAAAATATTGGTTATTTATTTCTCCTCATGTGTATTGTAATATAAAGGAGAAACAAGCACTTTTATATAATACACAAACCGGAGAAAAAATGATAATTAAATCTCCGGAAATAATTGTTTTATTGGAATCATTACACTATAAGAAAAACTTAGGCTCGATCTATTTTGAAGGTGAAATGTTGAAATCAGAGTCTTATCATAAGTTTATTTCTGAATTTTGTCAAAAAGGTATGGGAGGCTTGGTTGATGTTGCACAAACACCAAAGAAACCAGTCCAATTAATGCCCGTTTTGAATTTGCAGCGTGATATTGAGAAACTACAAAAAGTAGATAAACAAATTTTGGGCTCAAATCTTTTACATTATTTATTGGAATTGAATGTATATATTAATCACGCTGGACAAAAAGAACTGGATGCTTCAATTTTGAAAAATATTTTACATCAAATTCAATATGGAGTAGTCGGTAAACTAAATTTATTAGGCGATAATGTATTGGATTATCTTTATGTTAATAGTGAATTGTCAATGCTGTTGACTGATTTTAAGGGGCAGGTACATATATGGAGCCAATCAGAAAAATTTTCTTATAGCGAGATAATTATACCTGATTTTTGGTATGATATAATTGTTACTTTTCCGGTCGAGGAATCCTCTTTGAATCATTGTGCAGAATTGCTAAAGGATTTCTCTGCAAAATATCATTTTTATGTTACAAGCGTTGAAGAATTCGAAGAAATTGAAATATTGATGAATAAATATCCTCTTGAAAATTATTCAATCCATCCTGTCTTTACTGGGAAAAATATTGAATTTTTTCAAGAAAATATTTTTCTTGAAGAAGCCGATATTTTTAGTTCAGTCTTGTCAATGCGTGAAATTTTTCGAAATCAAAAGCTAAATGCTAATTTTTTCGGTTCTTTAGTTATCTTGCCTGATGGAAGTGTAAAAGCAAATATGAATGCCGAAACACTTGGCAGTATACAAACAGATGCTATATTGGATTTAATATATAAAGAGATGCTTGAAAATACTGCTTGGAGAAAAATAAGGAATACTAAACCTTGCAATGAATGTTTGTATCAATATATTTGTCCTTCTCCATCTAATTATGAGTTGGTTATTGGTAAACCGAATCTTTGTCATATTAAACCATGACTAGCTCTTTCTCCCATTACACCCAATTCGATGCCATGGACTGCGGTCCATGATAGCTAAATGATGTACTTGAATCAAAAGCTGCTAAATTATGGGGAATTATGATGGAGGATGTTTATTCTATTGAAAAAATGCTTAATGTAATTATAGATAAAATCTGAAAATGAATAATTATCTAACAATTCAATAACATGAAACAAGCACAAATTTCTTTTTATGAACAAGAAATGTTAATTGAAGACATTAATGTTTTCATAAAACTTCCTTATCAGGAAATATTATATTTAGAATATAGCTCCCCATATATTTTTATATTTCAATATAATGGAGAAAAATATTGTATAACTCAAAGCCTCTCCGCAATAACAAGAGAGTTACCTTATTCCTTCGCTTTGGCTAATCGTTCTGTTGTAGTTAATCTGAATTATTTTGAATGTATTCAAAAAGAGAATAGCAAGGCATGGTTAAAGCTAAAAACGGGATTCCGGATTCCGGTTTCCAGAAGAAAAATTGAAACAATCAGGGATAAAGTTTTGAAAGTATCAACAATAGATTTTTGTTGTGAAAAATGTATCGGATGTAAAAATTTGGGAAAAGAATGTTCTTTGAATCAATAATTTTTTACCATTCGATATATAAATCCGACCGTTCGACATATTGGCGATATTTTTTGTTGCATAATTAAATTTAAGTAGTCAAATTTGAAAACAGATATTGCATATTGTGGTATCACATAACAAACTAAATTTATTTTGAAATGAAAAAATTAGGTAAATTAAAGTTAAATCAATTGAGCGGAGTTGAATTGAATGAGAGAGAAATGAATGTCCTAATAGTCTACTTTATTGTTGAATGAAAAACAAATATTGAATATGATGTTGTATGATAATAGTACTTGTTATAAACGTTTTTTTGTCTTCTTCTTCGTATTGAATTGGTTGATGCTATGTTTCGGTCAAAAAAATAACGATTCAATAGCAATTCAATATATCGATAAAAGAATTATTGTTCATCCAATAATCAATGATTCTTTGATCGGTATTTTTTTTGTTGATACGGGCTCGCCACATACTTTGTTAGACTCAATATCTTTGCCTAAAACGAATTTTTTTGTCTTGAAAAGCTGGTCGAAGAAAATAAAAGGATCAGAAAGTGGAGAAAAAATGTATTATTTGATGACCCAAAAACAGGGACGGGATTATTTAGTTCAAAATATCAAAATGGAACTTGACAGTATTGAATTCCTTATGCCCAATCCTTTAGCCGGGAACTTGACCTTGTTTGGCATTGATGGTATTTTAAGTTTGAAAGATTTTGCACAAAAAGAACAGATAGTTGTAGTTGAAATAAAAAACAAACAAATTATATTGACTAAAGATATACTAAGAGAGTACAATAAAATCCCATTCATTGTTGAAAAATACTCAAAAGCTCCCATAGTTGATTTGTCTATAAAAGTAAAAACACCAACAAAAACAATAACTCATTCCGGAAAATTTATGATAGATACCGGACTCAGGTCAGGAATTATACTTTCAGATAAATTAATGAGTTTGTATCCGGATTCCCTTCTTAATGAAAGTTTTTTTCTTTCAGATACAAAAGGAAATGTTTCTGTAATTAAATATGTAAATAATATACCTGTATCTATTAACAACCAAAAAGATATGGGATTGAGAATGAATTTTTCTAAACAATTGGACACTAATATCATAAGTGCAATCGGAATGCAATTTTTAGAAAACTTTCTTTTTGCTTTTGATTACCAAAAGCAAAAATTTTATTATTCTCAAATAGCAGAAGAAAAGTATTGCAAAGAGAATTATATAAATTTATTAGATGTTTATGGTTTAGGTATTAATTGGATGATGTATCTTAATAAAACAAGTGATTATATATTTGTATCTTACTTAGATAAAGATAAGGAAGCTGACCGTTTAGGAATTAAAATCAAAAATATTATATTAAAAATAAACGGGGAGAATATTTGTCAACAAAGTGATTCTGAATTAATACGACATTTCGAAAATATCCAATCAATTACTGTCCAAAGTGATAATGGAGATATTTATGTATTAGAGTAGAGTGCGTATAACAGTACGGTATCAGTTATTCATTACAAACTAAAATTTAGTTTAAATATATGTTCAGCTTACAAAATTAACAAGTTCAGCTTGTTCGAAGTATTTTGATGATATTTTTTAAAATAATTAGTAGTTTAGGCAAAAAATACAATTGCCTTCATAAATGCCATTTTATATGAAAAACAGGCACGAAAATATATTCAGTTCCCACCTTTCTTCTTTGGGAGTAAAACATACCCGGTTGTATTCCAACAAATGCTATGGAGAACATCCTAATAAATACAATTTGTTGGGATTATCACAAATGCTTTCTGAATGTAGGATAGAAAATAAAGGTATACAAATCAAAGGAGATAAAGAGGAAACTTTTAACAGTCTGGAAGTGCTTTTTATAGCTCATGCTGGTAATGATTTTGTTAATGTTTTTAAGATAACAAAAGACAAAGTTTATTATATTTGGCGGGATACAACCATAGTTACCAACCGCAATGAATTTATTAAAATCTGGACAGGAGTGGTTTTATTGACGGAGCCTGATGAAAATTCGATAGAACCGGATTATAAGGAAAACAGAAAAAAAGAATTAATCACAACTATCCAGCAATACTTGTTAGTTGTTACGATAGCTGTATTTGCTTCTTTATTTTATATATCCAATCGATTATATACTAATATAGGAATTTCTCTTCTTACTTTGATCAATCTGGTGGGGGTATATGTTGGTTATTTATTGGTATTAAAGCAAATGCATATTCAAAGTAATTATGCTGATAAGATATGTTCATTATTCAAACAAAGTGATTGTAATGATGTACTTGAATCAAAAGCTGCTAAATTATGGGGAATTATAGGTTGGAGTGAAATTGGATTAAGTTACTTTATTTCAAATATAATTATTATCTTGTTTATTCCATCCTTACTTCGTTACTTAGTGCTGATTAATATTTGCGTTTTACCATATACGGTCTGGAGTGTATGGTATCAGAAGGTCAAAGTAAAACAATGGTGTCCACTATGTTTAATAGTACAAGCTCTACTTTGGGGAATTTTTGCCATGAATTTGATATTCCATTTGATTCTACAGCCAACTTTTGAATTCAGTGAGATATTGTTGGTAGGGATTATTTATGGGATGCCTATATTACTTCTCAACTTGTTTTTACCCAAATTGAGTCACGCCAATAGGATAGAAGAAATTACCCAAGAAATCAATAGCATTAAGACTACTAATGAAGTCTTTATGACATTGTTGAAAAAACAACCTTATTATCCAGTAGAAAGGTTAACTTCACAGATTATTCTGGGAAATGTACAGGCCGCCAATTTAATTACAATATTTACGAATCCACATTGTGAGCCTTGCGCGAAGATGCATACACAAGTGGAGAAATTATTGGCAAAACAGAATAATAACGCTTGTGTTCAATATATTTTTTCATCATTTAATGAAGGATTGAACGAAAGTAATAGATTCCTTATTGCCACATATTTAACAAACGAGCAACATCAAGCCCGAACAGTTTATAAAAACTGGTTTGAAGGGGGAAAATACCAACGGGATAAATTTTTTTCAAAATATAATTATCAGGTGAATGACGAAGTTCAAAAAGAGTTCATTGCCCATGAGAATTGGAAAGAAAAAACGCTATTAAGATCAACACCTACTATATTGGTGAACGGGTATCTGTTGCCGGATAATTATAAAATAGAAGATTTGTATTTTATGATAAATTTGGATGTTAACGCCCAATAAACATTGCTAAAGTCAAGGAGCAATGGGCAATAAATTAGCTACTTATTGTGAAAATTCCGAGACATTATTTTTATTATTTTATATGAAAAAATTATCTAAATTAAAATTAAGAGAGTATCATGAGATGAGTGATATGGAAATGAAACATGTTATTGGTGGAGAGTCTGGCTCCTGCAGCTGTACCGGAGGGGGATGTGCAGGTAGTTGTCCTGATAGAGTAGAAGGCAACATTTATTCTGGATTTAGAACTATCAAACAAACGTGCACAAGTGAAATAGTTTGGAATTATAATAATACCGAAGGAATAGAAATATGTGTATGTAAGTAGAGTAGATTAACAGTAGGAAGGGTTTTTAAGATCTTGAAACCCTTCCTACTATAAATTAAACATTTAAAATATGAAACAATACAAATCAAAATCGTTCATACTTATACCATGTCTGGCATTATCAATAATCGGTTCTATACATTCAGAAAATAACAATTATTATGATGCTTCCGAAGGTACCCCTGTTGATACAAGTAGGTGTATATTTTTCTTAGATGGAGAGAGAGCTTCTGCTATGTCGACTTTATATAAAATGGGAGATGGCTCTGTCAGTTATCAAGCAGGATTCGGGAGCCCTAAAGATGCCATTTTTACTTATGGAGAAAAAGCCCGACACGGTATTCTGATTTTTGAATCGGTTAAAAAAGAGAAAAACGATAGCGTTGAATCTAAATGAAAAAATATGCAGAAACAATTAATACCTGTCACTCTTATATTTTTGCTGGTTTCGGTCAATATATTTTCCCAAAAGAAGAATTTCACATTGAAGGGTATTGCGGATTCTCAGTTTAATGACATGCCGATTATACTTTTTACTTTTAGAGCAGATTCGGTACATCGTGTTGATACGACCATAATTCGGAATGGGAACTTTACTTTTTATGGAAAAGAATACCTTGAAGACGAATCCATGCTTACAATGGGAAATTATCCCGAAAAGGTGGTGTCTGTCTGGGTCTTTTTAGAACAGGGAGATATTTACATTGATTTAACGGATTCGACATCCCGGTTGGCAAGGGGAACGCCTCTTAATGAGCTGATGATAGAATATGATTTATTCCGGCAGCAAATTGAAACGAAATACCAATGGATAATGTCTGAAGCAGATGCCGGATTAATATCTAAAGATAGTATCAATCGTTTACGATATTCATTTTATCAGGAAAGAGATTCGATAGCAGCTGATTTTAAAAGAAACAATATCTCTAATGCTTTTGGAAAAGTTATATTTAAGAAAGGATTAAATAATTTGAGTGACCCATATTTTGATGAACTTTATGCTTTAGCAGATAAGAACCTTCAATCGGATTCGGATGTTAGGGCATATATAAAAAAAAGAGAAAATAATAAAATCCAAATGCTACATAGGGGAAAGAATGTTGGTAAGTCCTATTCAGATTTCGAACTTAAAACATTGACGGGCATTTCCCGGAAATTATCTGATTATGTGGGAACTTCCAAATACCTATTTGTCGACTTTTGGGCTTCCTGGTGTGGTCCTTGTATTGCAGATATTCCAAACATAAAAAAGACCTATGAAAAGTACAAGGGCAAAGGACTTGAGGTATTAGGAGTCTCCCTGGATACTAAGGATGCATCGTGGCAACTTGCATTGAAACGGATTGACGCACCATGGATTCAATTGATTGTGAAGGAGAATACGGAATCGTTAGTAAGGAAAATCTATCATATTACAGGAATACCTTACTCTATCCTGATAGATGATCAGGGAAATATCATACATGTAAACTTGCGGGGAGATACTTTGGATAACATTTTGGAAAAACTATTGAATGACTGAACGATTTCCTCACTACCAGCAATTAGATTCTATGGACTGTGGTCCGTCATGCCTACGTATGATAGCCAAGTATTATGGTCGTAGTTATTCTCTACAAACCTTACGGGAAAGATCTTTTATTACCAGGGAAGGTGTATCTATGTTGGGTGTAAGTGATGCCGCTGAAAGTATCGGTATGCACACGATGGGGGTTAAAGTGACTTTTGAACAATTGGTTAATGATGCTCCTTTACCTTGCATTCTGCATTGGAACCAGAACCATTTTGTGGCATGCTATGGAATCAAAAAGAAAAAAAGAGTAAGAAGAAGTAAAGGAAAAAAGGATAATGATTATATAATTAATATTTCCGATCCGGCTAAAGGCAAATATCCGATAGATAAAAAAGGATTTTTAAAATGTTGGGCAAGTACTAAAGTGCAAGGAGAAGATGCCGGAACAGCTTTGTTGTTAACTCCTTCTCCTGAATTTTATGAACAGGAAGATGATCAACAGAAGCAGGAAAAGAATCTGGGATATTTCTTTCGTTATTTGTTCCCTTACAAATCCCAGATGTTCCAGTTGGTGGTGGCCATGCTGGTTGGTAGTGTGTTTTCCCTTATCTTTCCATTCCTTACACAAGCGGTCGTTGACCAGGGGATTGGAAACAATAACCTCAGTTTTATTACTCTGATCCTGATAGCCCAATTGATTCTGTCGGTTACACAGATGGGCATGGGATTTATTCAGAGTTGGATAAGCCTGCACATGAATACCCGCATCAGCATCTCATTGATTTCTGATTTCCTTGCCAAGCTGATGAGGTTGCCCATCCGCTTTTTCGATGCCAAAAATATCGGCGATATTCTGCAGCGTATTGGTGACCATGGACGCATACAGTCGTTTATGACTGGAACGGCTTTGTCCACCCTATTCTCTTTTGTCAATTTTTTTATTTTTGCTTTTGTAATGGCCTATTACAACCTGCAGATATTGCTTGTTTTCCTTGCCGGAAATACGCTTTATGTGGCATGGATTCTTTTCTTTTTGCGTTACCGCCGAAAGTTAGATAACAGCCGTTTTGCTCAATCGTCTGCCAATCAGAGTAATATGGTGCAATTGATTACCGGTATGCAGGAAATCAAACTTAACAATAGCGAAAAACAACAACGGTGGAAATGGGAATCTATACAGGTAAATCTATTTAAAATCAGTATTAAAGGAACCGCTTTAGGACAATACCAGCAAACAGGCTCCATGTTTTTTGGGCAGATTACGTCTCTCTTTATTTCCTATCTTTCAGCTAAAGCAGTAATAAATGGAGATATCACTTTGGGAATGATGATGTCTATCAGCTATATTCTCGGGCAGTTGTCGGGACCGATAGGACAGGTGATCGGTTTCGCACAATCGCTCCAGGATGCTAAAATCAGCCTGGAACGCTTGAATGAAATTCATAACAAGGAAGATGAAGAGCAAACAGTCAGCAATAAAATAGACTATATTCCTGAAAATAAGACAGTCAAAGTAGAAGATGTCTGTTTCAGTTATGATGGCGCCGAACGTGATTATGTGCTGGAAAACCTTAATCTTGAAATAAAGCAAAATAAGGTGACGGCGATTGTCGGAGCCAGCGGAAGCGGTAAAACAACCATTATCAAATTGTTGCTCGGATTCTATCCTCCTATCAAAGGGAAAATACAGATAGATCATATTCCTTTGGATGAAATCAATCCGCATTTGTGGCGGCAACGTTCGGGAGCAGTGATGCAAGATGGCTTTATCTTTTCCGATACCATTGCCAATAATATTGCTGTAGGAGAAGATATTATCGATAAAAAACGATTATTGCATGCGGTTACTGTCGCCAATATCAGGGAATTTATAGAATCTCTTCCATTGAAATACAATACTAAAATCGGACAGGAAGGTAATGGCATCAGCCAGGGACAACGACAAAGGTTGTTAATTGCGCGTGCTGTGTATAAGAATCCGGATTTCCTGTTTTTTGATGAGGCAACCAATGCCTTGGATGCTAACAATGAAAAGGTTATCATGGAAAATCTCAATGAGTTTTACAAAGGGAAGACTGTGGTGATTGTAGCTCACCGGTTAAGCACCGTAAAGCATGCCGACAATATCATCGTGCTCGAAAAAGGTAAAGTAATAGAAGAAGGCACTCATCACGAATTAACAGCGAAGAAAGGAGCGTATTATACATTGGTAAAGAATCAGTTGGAATTGGGGATGTAACGCATCATTGCTGCCCCATGTTAAAATTGATTTAATAAAAAATATGAAAGAAGAATCAGATAACATTGAACTTCGCGGTGAAGAGTTTCAAGAAATACTCGGATTTGTACCTCCCTGGATATTGCGGTGGGGCATTATCGTTATTGCCATCTTTGTCCTGCTGCTTTTGGCCGGAAGCGCCATATTCAAATATCCGGATACGATTCCTGCACAGATGATTCTGACAAGTACGAGCCCGGCCAATGCCATCATGGCGAAAACTACTGGTAAATTACAGGAGTTGTTTGTTACGGATAACCAACATGTCGGACAGGGACAATATTTAGCTGTGGTGGAAAATCCGGCTTGTACAAAAGATATCCAGTTCCTGAAAAATTACCTGGCTCTATTTTCGGTACACTCCGACTCGGCAACCAATCTACCTCCAAAAGAATTAAAACTTGGTAGTTTCCAATCACTTTATTCTTCTTTTTATATTAATCTTTTCGATTATATGGAATTTAAACGATTGGAATATTATCCGAAGAAAATAGAAATAATGAAAATTAAAATACAGAAAAATGAAAAACAATATAATAATCTTTTATACCAGCAAATTATTGTAGAAGAGCAACTAAATATCTCGAAAAAGCAATATGAAAGGGATTCTTCTCTGCATAAGAAAGCGTTTTTTTCAGATGAAGAAGTGGAAAAATCCAAAAGTCAACATTTGCAAGTCCGTTTATCCAAAGAAAACATGCATTCGACATTAGAAAATATGGAAATCCAGACTATACAGATGAAAGAATCACTATTAGATATAGAACACCAGTATATCGATCGGAAAAATACGCTCGAAACCCAATTGAAAACGTATGTCAATCAATTACACAACGAAATACAGGCATGGGAAATGACTTATGTATTCCAGGCCCCGGTAAACGGCCATGTTACTTTTACCAATATCTGGGTGGAAAATCAAAACGTAATGGCCGGTTCAATCGTGTTTAATGTTGTTCCCGATCAGAAAGGAGAATATATCGGAAAAGCCTTATTGCCCCTTGCCCGTTCGGGAAAAGTAAAAACGGGACAAAAGGTTAATGTCCGCTTCAACAACTTCCCTGACAATGAATTCGGAATGGTGAAAGGTGTTGTGAAAAATATATCACTCACTCCTTCGAAAGACCAGAATATGAGTAATTATGTAATCGAGATCGGATTTTCCGATGGTTTGGTAACAACCTACAAAAAAGAATTGCCATTTTTGTCTGAAATGGAAGCACAAGCAGATATTATTACGGAAGATATTTCGCTGTTGGAACGGTTTTTTATGCCGTTGAGAAAAATATTAAAAGAGAGCTTATGAACAACACAAATGAAGACACCTTGAAACGCATAGCCTGTTACCTGATGTTACATGGAAGTTTTACCCCTAATATTGGGTTACTCAACGGAAAAATGGGAATTGCTATTTTTTTCTATCATTATGCACGTCATACAAACAAACATATTTATGATGATTTTGCAGGAGAGTTGATCGATGAAATTTATAAAGAAATTCATATGGATTCTCCAAGGGATTTTAAAGATGGACTGTCCGGTATAGCCTGGGGGATAGAATATCTGATTCAAAACAGTTTTATTGAAGCTGATACAGATGAAGTATTGGAAGAATTGGATGTACAGATATTGGAACGTGATGTAAGAAAAATTAAGGATATTTCGTTGGAGACAGGATTGAAAGGAATTGCCCATTATGTAATTAGCCGTTGTGGAAACAGAAGCAAACCTAATCCGTATATTTCCCGGGAATATATTCAGGATCTATCTATAGCGTTGAGGTCTCATGAAAAAAAAGAGGATGAGTGTATTTTGTTGGCTTGTAGATTAAATGAATTGAATAAACAGGTTCCATTAGGCAACGATTTGTTGAAAAGTCTCTTGAATAAAAGAAAGTCCGGAAAAAATATACGGTTTGAGACCGTTCAATCCTTAGGAATTGCAAATAACGGATTAGTAGGAGTGGGACTGGATTTAATGTGGAAGGCAGGATAATGAAAAAACTAAAAGTTTATATATTCAACAAGGAGAGCCGTGCGGCTATATACGGAATCGGAACTTACATTGATCAACTTATCAAGTGTTTCAATAATGCGGAAATTTCATTTGAGGTGATCCATCTTTATTCTGAAGGGAAGGAAGTTTCCGTATCAGAGAAAGATGGTTATAAACAATTTTTCATTCCTATGGTTCAATCGTATAGGAATAAAAATGCTCAGTACTATTATAGAAACGTTGCTTATCTGCTCAGGGAATTTATTCTTCCAAAAGAAAAAAATATGGAATATATCATTCATCTGAATTTTATGTCTAATCCGGATTTGGTCATTCATCTGAAGAAGATGTTTCATTGCAAAGTGGTTTTAGTTGCCCACTATACAGATTGGAGTTTTTCCTTGTTGGGTAATTTTCAACGATTAAAAAATATATTATCGAAAAAGGCAAATCAGATGGATGCTTTTGAAAAGCTGGTCAGAAAACAAATCAAGGAGGATGAACAGATGATAGCTAAATGCAACCGCTTAGTTTGTGTAGCTCAGCATACGAAAGATACTTTGCTTTCTTTTTGCCGTATAGATTCTTCTAAATGTCTTTTAATTAATAATGCCATTGAAGATGTATATATACGCCAAACACCTGTAAAAAAGCAGAAATTGAGAAAAAAATATCACTTCCCAGATGATGTTCCTATTATTTTATTTGCAGGAAGATTGGACGAAGTGAAAGGTATCTCCTACTTAATCAAAGCATTTAAAAATATGTTGCCAACCCATCCGCAAGCACATTTGATAATTGTAGGTGAAGGGGACTTTAGTTCCTGGATAAAAGAAGCCGGCGATTGCTGGACAAAAATTACCTTCACAGGCCGGTTGGACAAAAAACGGTTGTATGAATTTTATTCTATTGCCGATATAGGAGTGGTCTGTTCTCTACATGAAGAATTTGGCCTGGTAGCTTTGGAGATGATGATGCATGAATTACCTCTTATCGTTACAAAAACAGGTGGCTTGGATGAAATAGTGGAAGAAAACGTGTCGGGATTGAAAGTGCCTGTGAGAACAAGAAAAGGCCAACGGCAAGTGAATGTGCGATGTTTGTCGGAAAAAATACGATTTATGCTGGAAAATCCTTCTATTGCGAAAGATCTCGGGGAAAACGGGAGAAAACGGTTTCTGGAAAAGTATGAATTAGCTGTTTTCAGAGAAAAGATGTTGAATTTGTATCAAAATTTATAATAATATGCCTGTTCCAAAAATTATCCATCAAATCTGGTCCGGTATCGATGAACCGTTGCCCGACTTTTTCCGGCAATTGGGAGAAACCTGGAAAGAACATCATCCTTCGTGGGAATATATATGCTGGGATAACAAAATGATGATCGAATTTATACATCGATATTATCCCAAGTATTGGAATATTTATAACAGTTACCAGTACAATGTGCAGCGGTGGGATGCGATCCGTTATTTGATCCTGTATAAAATGGGAGGAATGTATGTCGATTATGATGCGGAATGTTTAATGCCTCACGACGAACTGCTTGCCGGCAAGGAATGTTGCTTTTCTATTGAACCGGAAGAACATGGTTGGGTGTTCGGCAAGCAACTTTATTTCAACAATGCGTTAATGGCATGCGTACCGGAACATCCTTTTATGAAGAAGATCTTGGAAAAAGCTTTTGATTATAAGCCCAAACATCAACTTCACCATAAAGTGATGGAAATACTGACAACAACAGGTCCGTTGATGATTGTAGACTTATATGAGAATTACGATAACAAACAAAATGTTTCTCTTCTGGAATCAAAATATGTGTCCCCTCTGACTAAAGACGAAGTGCGGAGAGTTATGCGCGACGAGGAAACAGACGAGTTGGAGGAAAAAATCAAAGATGCTTATTCCATTCATTACTTTTTCAATGGTTGGGTAAGCTGATAAATACAATAACATGAAAACTGAAATCCCTAAAATTATCCATCAGATCTGGTCTGATATTTATCGGCCATTACCTGATTTCTTTGCGACGTTGGGAGAAACCTGGAAAGAGCAGTATCCCGGATGGCAATATGAGTTTTGGAACGATCAACGGATGGAAGCATTTATCCGGGAATTTTATCCTCAACACTGGGATATTTATAGTAGATTCCCATTTGATGTTCAGCGTTGGGATGTGATCCGTTACCTGATCCTGGATAAAATAGGAGGTATGTATGTCGATTTTGATTATGAATCATTAGAGCCAATAGATGGTTTAATAGCGGGTAAAACCTGTTGTTTCGCATTAGAGCCGCAGTCGCATTGTGATATATTCAAAAGGCGTGTCATGTTCAACAATGCCCTGATGTTGAACAAACCGGGGCATTCTTTTATGAAAAAGATCGTTGAAACCGTATTTTCTGAAAAAAGATTGATGTATGATACTTCGAAAAGAGATATATGCGTCTTCAATACTACCGGACCTTGGATTTTGATAGATCTTTATGAATCATTATCCGAACACGAAAAAAGTGACGTGTACCTTATACCTGATAAATATGTTACGCCATTTGATGTAATGCAAGCTAGGCAGTTAAAAATGGGGATAGAGACAGACGAACTGGAGAATTGTCTGCAAGAAGCTTACGCGGTTCACTATTTTTTTAATGGCTGGCAGGTTGATAACAATATGAGGAAAACTTATATCTGATGAATGTAAAAAAGTGTTTATATCATTTTGATGTTAAGCCCAATTCTATTTTACTTATTGGCAACTGTCATTATTGGGTATTTTTATTTAAATAGATTTTGTTATCCACAAACTTAAATTTTAAACAAAAAAGACATGAAAACTTTCTACTACTCAATAACTATACTCTTCTTGTTCCATCTTTTATCTTGCAAAAAGAAAAATGAAAGCAACATGTATGAAACCATATCAATTAACGTAGAAGCAGCAATACCTGTTGACATAAAAGATAGCCTTCATTATAATATCAAAGAAATTTCTCTTGAGTTGACTGATAATTCATTATTAACATACATTGAAGAATTGCAGATCACAAACAACGAAATAATTGTATATGACAAGCATAGGCTTATGGCATTTGATATATTCAGTATTTCATGAAATATCATAACGGAAACATCATTCTTTCTGTGCTTGACTCTAAAGATGAAGATGCTAATCCTGCATTACTGTTTTTCAACATTAAACAAGCTGACAATATAAATTAACGTGAATTCTATATAAAATTAGGCCAACGGCCTTGAATATCAATAGAAAATCAATTTAGCGATCTCATCTATTGCCCGGAAGGCATTAATTATTTATGTCCTATGATATAATTCCCCTTTGGGGAATTGCATTGAAAAACAGTAAATTAAGAATTGAACCCTCAATATATGATCTTAATATGAAATTTGGTTAAATATGTTCCTTTTTATGTCAATTGATTTAATGTTTATATGAACAATTAAATATACTTTCGACAATTAAAAATGAAAATCAAATGAAAAAATCTTTAATCTTACTCCTTGCATGTTTCGTCGTGCAAATTAGTTTTGCCCAGGATGATTTGCTCAAAGTGCTCAAAAGCGAAGCCGACAGGAATCTGGCTGTACTTCAACAACAAGCAGTTCCCGCTTATTTTATCAGTTACCGGGTGTATGATACCGAAAGCTATTTTATTCTGGCGAAATTTGGTAATCTGATGATTAGCCAACCTGACCAACAACGCCTTTATCAGCCTTTTGTTCGTGTGGGAAGTCCCGAACTCGACAATACACATGAAATTAAAGGAGATGACTATGGAAGTTATAATGATACATATACAGGATCTAACCTTTTAGTAATGGAACCCAATGCAGTAGATTGGAAAAATACATTATGGAGAAAAACCGATGAATTGTATAAAAATGCAGTCAAACAATATGAAAAAGTAAAAGCGAATGTTGCTGTAAAAGTAGCTTCGGAAGATAAATCGAAAGATTTTACAGTCGAAACCCCTGAAAAATACATTGAAAAACCACTCACGTTCAAAGACGTGAAACCTGATGTGAAAAAATGGGAAGAAAAATTGAAATACTACAGCAGTCTTTTCAACGAAAACAAAGAAATTCAAAATGCAATGGCTACACTTCAGGTCGAACTTATCCGGAAGTATTTTGTCAGTACGGAGGGAGCGGAAATTATGGAAAATACCTATTCTTACCGGCTTATGATTGAAGCATCAACAATTGCCGATGACGGAATGGCGTTACCCCTGTATAAAACTTATTTTGCACATCACTTAAAAGATCTGCCTTCGGACGAAGAAGTGATCCGGGAATTAAATAAGATGAGTAAAACATTATCCGACCTGAGAAAAGCACCTGTTGCAGAGTCTTATTCCGGACCGATCATGATGTCATCCGAAGCTTCGGGAGTATTCTTTCATGAAATATTCGGACATCGTATCGAAGGCGCCCGGTTGAAACAGGAAACCGATGCGCAAACATTCAAGAAAAAAATAGGGGAATACGTATTGCCTAAAGATTTTTCTCTCATATTCGACCCTCAGTTGAAAGAATACAAAGGCTTCCCTTTGAGCGGAAACTATATTTATGATGATGAAGGTGTAAAAGGCCAACGGGTGGAAATTGTCAAAGATGGAGTATTGAAATCATTCCTGATGAGCCGGACGCCAATTGAGGGATTTTCAAAATCCAACGGGCATGGACGGGGGATGATTTATTACAATACCGTAACCCGTCAGTCCAACATGCTCATTGAATCCAATAATCCGAAAACTGAAAAAGAATTAAAAGAATTGTTTGTTGAAGAACTGAATAAAACGGAAAAAACCTATGGGTACCGGATTGAACAGGTGAGAGGTGGTTTCACTACTACCGGAAGATATATGCCCAATGCTTTCAATGTGAGTCCGCTTGTTGTTTACCGGGTATATGCCGATGGGCGTCCTGATGAATTGGTCAGGGGAGTTGACCTGGTTGGAACGCCGCTATCCATGTTTTCGCAAATAGCAGCCTGCGGTATGGAATACAATGTTTTCAATGGTATGTGCGGCGCAGAATCCGGCTGGGTTCCGGTTTCCTGTGTTTCACCATCGTTGTTTGTTAAAATGGTGGAAACCCAAAAACAATCCAAGGCGCAGAATCAACCACCCATATTGGAGAGGCCCTGATTATATGAATACTCACATAGTGACCAATGTGAATGTTTTGGGTGCATGGTGCACGGTACACGGTGCACGAATTGCTTACGCCTGATAATGTGCTACATCTGATAAACCGACCGTGCACCGTGCACCTTGTACCGTGCACCCAAAAGTGTTCATATTGATTTCGATATAAACCCGTTAAATTGGAATAAAATACAATTAATAATAAAAAAATCATGATAATAAGCTATAAAACTCGCTATATTTTACCCTTGCTGATTGGGATTCTAAGTACAGTAGATGTGTTTTCTCAGCAAAACAACGAAATAATATCTGCTATCAAAAAAGAAATAGACAGGAATAAAGCCGAATTAAAGATCGGTCAGTACCAGTCGCCCTTTTATATCAGTTACTCATTGGTAGATCTGAAAACGCTACTTGTCGAATCGGCCTCCGGTAGCATTCTTTCTTCCGAAGAAAGCCATCGGAGATTAGGTACCCCTACTTTATTGGTGGGTGATTACCAGAAAAACAACAAGAATTTTTTTGATATAAACATTTATTATCAAACGAGGTATAGAGGTCGTGGCAATTTAGCTCCCATTGAGAATGATGCCAAAGGTATTGCAACCCTTATCTGGTCGGATCTGGATCTTTCGTATAAAAGTGCAATCGAAACTTTTGAAACAAAAATGGCCGCCCTTCGCCAGCAAAATCAACAAGGTAGTGATGCCGGAATGCCCGATTTTGATCAGGTGGCGCCTGTCAAAAAAATATTGACTCCTGTTGCTGCAAATTTAGATAAATCATATTGGGAAAATTACACTAAAAAAGCCTCTGAAGTCACCCGGCAGTATCCGGAAATCCTGAACTCCAATGTGAAAATTATTATCAGGGATGCTGTGATTTATACATACAATACAGAGGGAAGTGAATATGCTATCCCATCGACTTTCTACCAGCTGGTATTTTTTGTTTCGACTCAAACAGACGATGGTCAGGAGTTATCCGATATGATTTTCTATGAACATTCGACTTTTGAAAAAATGCCTGATCTGAAGACGTTTACCGATTCATGTAAAGTACTTACCGAAGAGTTGATCCGTTTGAGGAAAGCCCCATTGGTGACAGAAGCCTATACCGGTCCGGTATTGTTTGAAAAGATGGCTGTGGGAGAAGCCATCAACCAATTGTTTCTTGAAAATAACCTGATTGCCCGGCGCCAGCAGGTAGAAAATAAAGACGGATATTATGGACGGAATTTCGATGAAGCCAAGGGAAATAATTTTGAAATGCTGATGAATAAAAAAATTGTTTCAAGAAGTCTGACTGTCAAATCCATATCAGGAACCTCTTCATATAAAGGAATCATGCTGGACGGCTATATGCCGCTGGATGCGGAAGGCGTCGTTCCCGAAAAAGAAATGATGCTTGTTGAAAATGGTGTCCTGAGGAATTTGCTGAACGGCCGGACTCCTACTCCGAAAGTGCCTCATTCCAACGGGCATAACCGTTTTGATTTTGACCGCTTCAATCAACGTGTTTCTCCCGGCAATATACATGTGACAAGTAATAATACATTTTCCAAACAAGATTTGAAGGCGAAATTGATTGCAGCAGCCAAGGAAGAAGACCTGGAATACGCTTACATCGTGCGGCGCCAGCGTTGGGGAAACCCTTTGTTTGTCTACAAAGTATATGTATCCGACGGAAGAGAAGAGTTAGTACGCGGCGCCCAGTTTACTGACTTTAACCTGAGAACATTCAGGCGGATTCTGGGAACATCCGAAGAAGAGTTTTTTTACAATACTTCGGCCTTCGGTTCGCTGATGACGGGTATTGTGCCGGAATCCATTCTGTTCGAAGAACTTGATGTGACAAAAAATAATAACATTACACTTAAAAATCCATATCTAGTTCCAAGACCTTAGGGTGTTTAAGTTCATTGTGAAGTTTTACGTTTTAAGTGATACGTTTTACGTTTGGCTTACGCACAACAATACGTAAAACGTATCACTTAAAACGTAAAACAATTGCATTGGTGAGTATATGACTTTGAATATTTTGAACAAAGAAGATGCTATGTTGATCGGAGTTGATAGTGTTTGTTATAATAAAAATGATAAATTTATGGAAACAAAATTTTTAAACAGTAGAGATTATGAGACTGTCTCAAAAGCAGATCAATAGAACACAGATTACACTGAAAAAGCGCAGATTGATTTTTTTATTTTCAACTGAATATGAGTATATCAAGGCGTGGAATGCAAAAATTGTCCCGATATTCCTTACCATTACCTCAACTATACTTGGCTTTATTCCCTTTATGGTTGGGTTTGACAAAGAAGCATTCTGGTTTCCATTGGCTGCCGGAACCATCGGAGGACTTGTTATGTCATTGATAGGAATATTTTTCTTACTTCCTGTTTATATTGGAATAAAAAGGTAAGTACATTTTAAGACTAAGGCTTATGATCCGGACAAATAAACACAATCCACAATATGTGTTCCGGCTTCGAGTTGTATCACCTTTTCCCCTTTCACAAATGCAGGAAGATAAAGAGTAGCCGTGCTATTGGCAGGAACAACAACCTCATATTTTATATGCTTTCCTTTCCACTCCCACTTCGATACGATTTCTCCATAGGGAGATTGATGGCGCGCTTCGAAGTGTTTCAATTCACGTACAAAGTTCGGACGCAAAACGATGTGGCTGAAGCCGGGTTGTTCCGGGTCGGGAAATATGCCTCCCAATCCTTTATAGAACCATCCGCCTATTTCACCGAACATCATGTGGTTATCCGAGATATCCCGTTCGGCCTTTAAATCCCAGTTTTCCAATAGGGTAGTGGCGCCGTTCACAATCCACCATCCCCAGGAGGGATAGGTGTTTTGCGCCGCTACTTTATAAGCCACATCCGGATAACCGTTTTCGCTCAGCGCGTTCAGTATGGCTTTAGCTCCCAATACGCCCACATCCAGATGGAAACCGGCTTCTTCTACTTTCTTTGCAAGATTTTGTGCTACTAAAGGTATTGTCTCTTCCGGCACCACTTTCCATTGCAACGGAACGCTCAGCTCTGTTTGTGTGCCTGAGGCATAAACTCCCGTCTCTCTATTCAGGTATTTGTTGTTAATGGCGTCTTTAATCTTTTCGGCCAAAGCGGAATAATGCCGGTAATCGTCTTCATTATTAAATAGCCTGGCGGCATTAGCCAGGATTTTCGTATCTACATAAAAATATATGGAAGAGGTCAGTTCCAGATTGGACTGCGATTTCACCGGAACCCAGTCGCCGCGCCCCCATGAAGTCAGTCCGGATGGACTGGTACAGTCTACATAGTTCACATAACGTTTGATATTTTCATAACAATCAGCCAACAACTTGCTGTCGCCATAGAAAAGATAGATGTTCCAGGGGATAATGGCAATCGTGCTTGTCCAGTCCAAGCCGTTGGCAGTTCCATATCCCCATCCGCCTGTCGGTATAATATCCGGCAGTACTCCATTGGGTTGTTGTTCGTCGCGGTGGTCGGCCAGCCATTTTTCGTAGACAGTAATTCCGTCGAAATTATACAATGCCGTTTCAATGGCAAAATGTCCGTCGCCCGTCCATCCGTTTTTCTCCCGTTGGGGGCAGTCGGTAGGATATCCCATCAGGTTCGACAGGTAAGCATTGTTGGTAGCCAGCCAGAGTTTGTTTACCAATTCGCTGGAGGTTTTGATTGTTCCTGCCGGAGCCACATCGCTGTGCATGAAATAAGCCGTAAGGCTGTTTTGATTGAGTTCTATGGGTTTGCTACCGGTTACCTCCACATAGCGGAAACCTTTATAATTGAACTTTGCCATCAATTGGTCTTCGCCTTTGCCGCTTAAGATCAGCATATCGGTTTGGAAAGGATCTTTCTCTTTATCGCCTCTGTAATAGACATCAATGTTGGACATATCGATATGTCCGCCGGCATGCAGGCGTTCCCCGTGTTTTATTCTTATTTCCGTGCCTGCTTCTCCCGACACTTTTATGTGGGTTACTCCCGCCATATTTTGTCCGAAGTCGAAAACATAAGTTTTTTCATCGATCTTCTTCATTGATTTGGCCGGTAGAGTCAATACATTCCGGATGGGTTGTATCTGTTGGGCGGTAAGATTGGCTGATGGCGCTGATCTGTAGCCTACTCCATGCCATTGGGAGTCGTCGAAACCCGGAGTGTTCCAGTCTTTTTGTTCAAGACGTGCGTCATAGTGTTCTCCAGTGTATATGCTGTTAAAGATGAGGGATCCGGATGATGTTTTCCAGCTAAGGTCTGTAGGAATTACTACCGTACTTCCGTCGGTATAAGTGATGCGGATGTCCATGCAGAAGGCAGGACGGTTGCGCCAGGGCGCCCGGTCGAAATCCCATACCGCTTTCGATTGATGATTATACCAGCCGTTTCCTAAAAGTACGCCAACCGCGTTGTCGCCATTCCGAAGTTGCGTGGTAATATCGTAAGTTACATACAAATTTCGTCTGTCAAAACGAGTGTACATGGGGTCAAGCCGGTGGTTTCCAATCTTTTCACCATTTATATACAGCTCGTACAAACCTGCTACGGCAATGTATGCCCGTGCTGATTTTATTTCTTTATTCACCGGGAATTTTTTGCGAAAGTAAGGCGCCGGTTCATAATGAATGTCTTTTCCATCTCCTATCCAAGCGCCTTGCCAGTTTTCAATATTCATCATTCCCGTTTCAAAGGAACTAACGGCCGACGGACTTTCTTTGTTCTCCATATCCCAGACAATCACTTTCCAGTAATATCTGGTAAAAGGAGTCAGTTTTTTGCCTGCATACACAACCAGGATATTATTTGCCGTCTGTTTTTTTGTATCCCAAGCGTCGCCTTTTCCGGCAAGCACATTCAGCGAATCCGTACCTACTATGATTCGATAAGCCGTTTGTTTAGCTCCTTGTCTGTTGTCACTTATCCGCCACGAAAGTCTGGGCGACGGGTTGTCTATACCAATTGGATTATCCAGATGGTCACTGTGCAAGCCAACCGGAACACACAAAGGTTGTCCTTTTGTTGAGGTAATGCCAAGCATCAGGAAAACAAAAAAAAGATAGTTTTTCATTTGCATACTCTGTATATTAAAAAAGCAGTAGCTTTTTGTGTGTAGTTGTTGTTATTCTTCCGGTTTGTCCAGTTTTCTTTCAATACGTTTTATCTCTTTATCAAAGCCGGATTCAAACAAACGGTCTTGTTGAGAATGTCATTTATCATTTGGCAAATGTTTTCCGGCCAGATGTTGCAAAAATAAAATATTATTTAATATGATGAAAGATATTGTTTGTTAAGTACATCGCAACAATTAGTTTATATCATTTTTTCCGGTAAATTTAATTATGTCACATACTCAGTATTAAAATTATCCTTTACTCTATTTCCGCAAACATAAATTTGCTCAGCGGGAGACTTGCGACATTGTCGCAAACGTAAATTTGCTCAGGCGCAGACTTGCGGAAGCTATGGAACAGCACTTTACGCATAAAGGCAGGATAAAAACCGGAATAAACTCTCAGGAAAAGAATAAGAGAAGAAAGTTTCTTCACCAGGTTTATGGGTATATGATAAGATTTTGATTTGCTATGATTAATGATTATCTGTAAAATAATATAAACTAATTTGTGGCACATACTTATTTTCAAAAAATCTCTGATTTGAGAACGCTTTAAATCAGGAATTTTTATGTTATCATTCCCGAATATATTTCCTGAAAATTAAAATTTTTAAATTCGTTGTCAGATAAGGGCAGTCTACTATCTGATAAATACAAATATCGCTTATCAGATACAAAGCAACAAGGTTCAGCCCGGACAATTCTTTAAATATCTGCTTATTTTGCAAAATATGTTCCTTTTTTTGTAATTTGCGATACATAATATACAAACAAATATTCACATATTTGTAAGTTGAAAAACATAAATTTCCAATGAAAAACTTGATCTTGTCTATTTCTGTTTTGGGAAGCCTTATATTTGCAGGTTGTGATTCCTCCCGGAAAGATATTTGTGAAGTAGTAGAACGTCCGGCGATGGGCGTGCCTGGTTGTAATAATTATACCGGTAATCGCTCGCCTTTGATGCCGGAAGCATTTATCAAACTTCCTGTGGGAAGTATTGAGCCAGGGGGATGGCTCAAGAAATACATGGAACTCCAACGCGATGGCTTGACAGGCCACTTAGGAGAAATCAGCGCCTGGTTGCAAAAAGATGGCAATGCCTGGTTGAGTCCTGACGGAAAAGGAGAATACGGCTGGGAGGAAGTTCCATACTGGCTTAAAGGATACGGAAATCTGGCTTATATTCTGAAAGACAGGCAAATGATTGATGAAACCAAAATCTGGATTGACGCCGCTCTGAACAGTCAACGCGAAGACGGTTACTTCGGCCCCTGGGTGGAGAAAAACGGGAAACCCGATGTGTGGGGAAACATGATCATGTTGTGGTGCATTCAATCTTATTACGAATATACCGGTGATGAACGTGTGATTCCTTTCATGACAAAATATTTTCAATGGGAAAACAACCTGGCTGATGATTTGTTCCTCGAAGATTACTGGGAGAACAGCAGGGGAGGGGATAACCTCTACAGCGTTTACTGGTTGTATAATATCACCGGAGACAAATTTTTACTTGATTTAGCGGAAAAAATTCACCGGAATACTGCCGACTGGACTCAGAAAGACAATCTGCCCAACTGGCATAACGTGAATATCGCGCAATCTTTCAGGGAACCGGCAACTTATTATCTGCAAACACACGATTCAACTCATTTGGCCGCGACATACAATGTTCATTTCCTTATTCGTAAATTGTATGGACAAGTTCCGGGCGGAATGTTCGGAGGTGACGAAAATAGCCGTCCGGGTTATCACGATCCCCGGCAGGGAGTTGAAACCTGCGGTATGGTGGAACAAATGTCGTCGGATGAAATTTTATTCCGTATTACGGGAGATCCTTTTTGGGCCGATCATTGCGAAGAAGTAGCTTTCAATTCCTATCCGGCTGCAGTGATGCCCGATTTTAAAGCATTACACTATATTACATCCCCTAATATGGTTGTTTGCGATGATAAAAATCACCATCCGGGAATTGATAATGGAGGCCCGTTCCTGATAATGAATCCGTTTAGCAGTCGTTGTTGCCAGCATAACCATACGCAAGGTTGGCCTTATTATGCGGAAAACCTTTGGATGGCTACTCCCGATAATGGTTTGGTTACTGCGCTTTACGCCGAAAGTACGGTAAATGCCAAAGTGGGTAAAGGTAAATCCGTAACATTCTCACAAAAAACGAATTATCCTTTTGAAGATAAAATACGGATTGAAATGAAAGAAGGAGACAATGTTCATTTCCCTCTTTATTTACGCATTCCTGAATGGTGCGATAACGCTTCGGTTTCTTTGAATGGCGAAAAATTGAATATACAACCGAAAGCTTCACGCTATGTGAAATTGGATCGTTCCTGGAAAACCGGTGATGTCGTGGAATTGGAATTCCCCATGCATTTAAAATTAGACACCTGGGCGCAAAACGGAAATTCAGTCAGTGTGAGTTATGGCCCATTGACTTATTCCCTGAAAGTAGATGAAAAATACGTGGAACGAAGCAGCGTGGAAACTGCTATCTGGGATTCTAAATGGCAAAAAAATGCAAATCCGGAAGAATGGCCTTCTTTCGAAATATTCCCCAATTCATCATGGAATTATGCTTTATTAGTCAATAAAAATAACCTGGAGGAATCGTTTGAGGTGGTTAAAAAAGCCTGGCCGGAAGATAATTTTCCTTTCACTCCGCAGGCTGTACCGGTTGAGATAAAAGCCAAAGGCATAAAAGTTCCAGAATGGAAGATTGACCAATACGGCCTTTGTTCTTTTGTGCCGCAAAGCCCTGTTGCAATTATTCAAAAAGAAACACCTGAAGAAATCGTATTGATTCCGATGGGAGCTGCCCGGTTGAGAATATCGGCATTTCCTACTACTAAATAAACATAAAATCACATATATCAACATTATTAATATGAAAAAGACTTCAAAAAAGATTCTAACTTTATTTTGTTTTTGTTTTGTTTTTACCGGCTTGTTTACTCTTAAAGCAGGCGTTTTAAACGTGAATATGGAATTGGCGAATGACAATACATATGTGTCACAACGTCCTGCAGAAAAAGACCGCCTGTTTAAATCCAAAGCAGTGGAAAGTAAAATACAGGAAGTAGTAAAAAAACTGAGCAACCCTCGTTTGGCCTGGATGTTTGCCAATTGTTTCCCTAACACATTGGATACCACTGTTCGTTATTATAAAGACAATGGAGAAGATGACACATTAGTGTATACCGGTGATATCCATGCGATGTGGTTGCGTGACTCGGGAGCACAGGTTTTTCCTTATATCCAATTGGCAAACAAAGACCCTGAACTGAAAAAAATGTTACGGGGAACAATCTTGCGTCAATTCAAATGTATTATTCTCGATCCTTACGCGAATGCTTTTCTGGATCCGCACGATCCGAATCCCGATCATCAATGGATGACAGATAAAACAGATATGAAACTGGAACTGCATGAACGTAAATGGGAAATCGACTCTCTTTGCTATGTTATCCGCTTGGCTTATCAATATTGGATGGTAACCGGAGATGCAAGCATTTTTGGTAAAGAATGGGAGCAAGCTATTGCTTTAGTTCTTAAAACATTCAAAGAACAACAAAAGAAAGACGGTCATGGCCCGTACACATTCCAACGGCAAACAGAGAGAGCATTGGATACAATGACCAACAACGGTATGGGAAATCCGGTGAAGCCGGTGGGTTTGATTGCTTCTGCTTTCCGCCCGTCAGACGATGCTACAACTTTCCAATTTCTGATTCCTTCCAATTTCTTTGCAGTAACCTCTTTGCGCAAAGCTGCCGAAATATCGGAAAAAGTAACTAAAAACAATACTACCGCCAAACAATGTACTGATTTGGCCGCGGAAGTCGAAACTGCCTTGAAACAATATGCCGTATATAATCACCCGAAATATGGTAAAATTTATGCTTTCGAAGTAGATGGCTTTGGGAATCAATTATTGATGGACGATGCCAATGTGCCGAGCTTATTGGCTATGCCCTATTTAGGAGATGTAAATATCAATGACCCTATTTATCAGAATACCCGTAAATTTGTTTGGAGTGGAGACAATCCTTATTTCTTCAAAGGAACAGCCGGCGAAGGAATCGGTGGACCACACATCGGTTATGATATGATCTGGCCGATGAGTATCATGATGAAAGCTTTCACCAGCCAGAATGACGAAGAAATCAAATGGTGTATTACAACGTTGATGAAAACGGATGCAGGAACCGGATTTATGCATGAATCATTCAATAAAAACGATCCTGCCAACTTTACCCGTGCTTGGTTTGCATGGCAAAATACCTTATTCGGAGAATTGATCATTAAATTGATCGATGAAGGCAAGTTGAATTTGTTAAATAGTATTGAGAACTAATAAACTGTTTAAAATTCAACTTTCAATCTTTTACATATGAAACAATTAATTTTAACGATAAGCATTGCATTTGGGATCCTGTTGAACGTATCAGCTCAATGGGCGCCGCAAGGGAACAAAATAAAAACGACATGGGCTTCAAAAACAGATCCCAAATACGTGTTGCCCGAATATCCGCGCCCGATTATGGAACGTGCCGACTGGAAAAACCTGAATGGACTTTGGGATTATGCGATATTGCCGTTGGGGAAAAAAGAACCTCAATCATATGACGGAAAAATCCTGGTGCCTTTTGCCATAGAGTCCAGTCTTTCAGGAGTTATGAAGCGATTGGGGAGTAATGATGAATTATGGTACAGACAATCATTTTCCATCCCCTCCAAATGGAAAGACAAATCAATTTTACTGCATTTCGGAGCCGTTGATTGGAAAGCGGATGTGTTTTTGAATGACATAAAAATCGGTTCACACACCGGAGGATATACTTCTTTCAGCTTTGATATCACCCCTTTCCTGAAACCCGGAGAGCAGAAACTGGTTGTGAAAGTTTGGGATGGTACCAATGAAGGATATCAACCTTGCGGAAAACAAGCCAATCATCCGGAAGGAATCTGGTATACTCCTGTTTCCGGAATCTGGCAAACCGTTTGGTTAGAGCCTGTTAATAATAAATATATTCAACAGATCAATACCGTTGCTGATATCGATAGAGGAAACTTAAACGTTGATGTATCAACCGTTAACGCTAAACCATCAGACATTGTTGAAGTGATCGTTAAAGATGGCGCTAAAATAGTTGCTTCGGGAAAATCAGTCTGTGGACAAAGTTTGCAACTAAATATTCCGGATGCTAAATTATGGTCGCCTGAAAATCCCTTCTTGTACGATGTGGAAGTAAATCTGTTTGAAAAAGAGAAATTGCAGGATCAGGTGAAAAGCTACGCGGCTATGCGGAAAGTTTCCACCAAACGGGATAATAACGGTATTGTCCGTTTGCAGTTGAACAATAAGGATTATTTCCAATTTGGTCCGCTGGATCAGGGATGGTGGCCTGATGGTTTGTATACAGCTCCAACTGATGAAGCTCTGAAATATGACATTCAGAAAACGAAAGATTTCGGCTTTAATATGATTCGCAAACACGTAAAAGTGGAACCGCAACGTTGGTACACGCATTGTGACCGCATCGGGATGTTGGTTTGGCAAGATATGCCCAATGCTGACCGTGGTCCGGGTTGGGATCAGGATGGCTACTTTAAAGGCCCGGAATCTGTTCGCTCCACAGTATCCGAAAACAATCACCGGAAAGAATGGAAAGAAATTATAGACATGTTGAAACCTTATCCATCCATTGTGACCTGGGTGCCTTTCAATGAATCATGGGGGCAGTTCAATACCATAGAAATTGCAGAATGGACTAAAGCCTACGATCCTTCCCGTCTGGTAAATCCGGCAAGTGGGGGTAATCATTACCGTACCGGAGATATGCTGGATATCCATCATTATCCACAACCCAAATACAGACTTTATGAGTCGGAAAGAGCCGTTGTGCTTGGAGAATACGGCGGAATCGGCTTGGCTATGGAAGGACATTTGTGGCAAACAGACAGAAACTGGGGATATGTTCAATTCAAGACTCCTAAAGAAGTGACCGATAAGTATATTGAATATGCCGAAGAATTGAAAAAGTTGATTCGTACAGGTTTCTCAAGCGCTGTTTATACTCAGACGACCGATGTTGAAGGTGAAGTGAACGGATTGATCACCTACGACCGTAAAGAAGTGAAAATTGAAGAAGCCCGTCTTCGTAAAATCAATCAGGAAGTTTGTAATATGCTTCCATTAAAATAATTCAAGATGAAAAAAGTCAATTATGTCGGGGGATTGTTACTGATTTGCCTGCTGGCTTTTTCTTCCGTAAGCTATGCGCAAAAGAAAAAGGTGGCCTGTGTAGGTAATAGCATTACTGAAGGCTGGGGTTTGCCAGCCCATTGGTCCCAGTCGTATCCGGCAGTGTTGCAGGAGTTTTTGGGAACAGCAAACTTCACGGTGAATAATTATGGAGCAAGTGGTTCGGCCATGGTGCGTAAATCAGGTTATTCCTACTGGAGCACTTCTCAATATACAAACGCACTGGCCATGAAGCCGGACATTGTGATTATTAAATTAGGAACAAATGATGCGAACTCCAGTAACTGGATGTATAAAAATGATTTCAAAAAAGATTATATTGATTTCATCCGTTCCTTTCAGGCATTGAGCAGTAAGCCGAAAATATACGCCTGTTATCCGATTCCGGCTTATCCCGAGAATGATTCAAGGGCATTGGCTATAACTAACGAGATGCTCCCAATGTTGGATGAAATCGTTGCCGAAACCGGCGTTACTCTGTTGGATCTCTACACTCCTTTTTTGAATAAAAAATACCTGATGGGAGATGATCTTCATCCCAATGTTGCCGGCGCGCGTTACCTTGCTTATTTAGTCGC
Organism: Bacteroidales bacterium; assembly: GCA_031553435.1. Taxonomy (GTDB): domain Bacteria; phylum Bacteroidota; class Bacteroidia; order Bacteroidales; family Azobacteroidaceae; genus JAVBLQ01. The sequence continues at coordinate 33,434 of JAVBLQ010000051.1, forward strand.
CCAAACCATTGATCCTGAATTTAAAGCGGATATTGACATCATCAATTTGTCTTCTTACATTGCTCCTTTTGATCAAACAGATAAAAGTCTGGAAAAGAGTTCTTCTGTAGCAGGATTGGACTTAAATCCATTGATTGATAACAATGCCTCTACTTTCATCATTACTCCTTTTCAGGCCAATATGTATATTGGAGTGACTTTGCCTGCTGAAACAAAAATTACGTCTTATGCCCTGACATCAGGAGAAGCTGCCGGTAGCCCGAAATCATGGGAGTTACAAGCCTTGTCCGGAGGTAGTTGGGTGAAAATTCATGAACAGCAGAATATAACATTCCAGGCATATGAAACAAAAGTATTCAATATTGTTTACGATACTTACGCGAATATTCGTAATTCAAGTGCCTATCGTCTGGTAATTAAAGATAAAAACGGAGGATCTAATCTGATTCTTGCCGAGTGGCAGTTATTTGGAAGTCAGTCCACATTCGAATCTTCAATAACTTCTAATGGAGGAACCATTACAGATCAATATAATTCAACGGGACATGAAGGAGTTCAGTATCTTATTGACCGGAATGGCAATACTAAGTTTTGTTCTGTTGAAAAAGGTACCGGCATCTGGATGAAATATGTGTCAACTAAACCATCCAAACTGCAAAGATATACCCTTACGTCGGCTAATGACGCCCCTGAACGGGATCCTATTGATTGGACACTTGAAGGATCTAATGACGGAATCAATTGGGAAGTATTGGATACGCAAACAAACCAGAATTTCATATCCAGGTTCAGTACAATGGAATATAAGGTAACCGGTGCAAATGCGGATAAATACTATCTTCAATTCCGGCTGAATGTCAGCAAAATGGTAAGTGGTAAGACTTTCCAGTTGGCAGAATGGCAATTGTTCGGAAACGAAGTACCCCGGATAAAAGTCGCCTGTATCGGGAATAGTATCACGGAAGGTATTGGAGTTTCAAGTGGTGATGATACCTATCCTTCCATCTTACAGAAAAATCTGGGATTAGTGCAGTATGAAGTGCGCAACTTTGGCGCCAGCGGCCGGGTGATGACCAAAGAACCGGTGGCAGCAATCGGTTGGTCGTACTGGACACATCCGAGATACCAACAATCGCTGGATTGGGAGCCGGATATTGTTATCATTAAACTGGGAACCAATGATTCGGACCCTTCCCGTTGGCCTACTTACAAAGATCATTTCAAGGCGGATTACATTGATATGGTAAATTCTTTCAAGAACTTGTCAAGTAGTCCAAAAGTCTATGTTTGTTATCCCATACCTCTTAGTACGGCAAGTTTAGCAACTCAGGAAAATAATCTGGCAACAGGTGTAATTCCTATGATTACGGAAGTGGCTACGGAAACCGGTTCTACCATTATCGATTTGCATACTCCTTTGATGAAGAAGAGTTATATGACTCCCGATGGATGTCACCCCAATAAAAAAGGGACAACTTATATGGCTCATATTGTGGCTAAAGCGCTTTGTCAGGATTGTGAATTGCCGGCTTTGCCTTCAGACCTGTTTTTGTTCCTGAGTTCTTTTGATCAAACGGATAAGGGGGTGCCATCAGCTTCGGTAAGCGGATTGGATATGGCTTCATTGATTGATAATAACCCTTCAACAGCGATTAATGCTCCTTTTACAAAAGGGGAAGATGTCTGGTTTCAAATTGAATTGCCAGGAGACTTGAAGATGAGTGCTTATTCCATAACCTCAGATGCAGCGGAAAATAGTCCGAAATCCTGGGAATTACAAGGTTTATCATCTACAGGAACCTGGACTAAGATAGATGAGCAGAAGGATGTCGTATTTTTGTCTGCTGAAACCAAAGTATTTGATAGCTATTTTACTGCATACAGTGGTTTGAAAAACTATAAAGAATACAGGCTTTTAATTAAAGACAATAATGGTGGCGAAACCATTGGATTGAAAGAATGGCAGATATTCGGAAGTCCGGCAAATGCTGAGGTCTCAGTTACTTATAATGGAGGATTAATCACAGACCAGTACAATTTAACCGGGAATGAAGGTGTTCAAAGCCTGATTGATAAAAAAATAGATACCAAATATTGCGCTGTTGATAAAGGGACTTCTTATTGGATTCAATACGTCTCTCCGGTTCCGGTTAAACTCGGCAGATATGCGCTGACTTCGGCGAATGATGCGCCCGGACGGGATCCTGTGGACTGGAAACTGGAAGTATCCAATACCGGAAATCGTTGGATAGAGATTGATAAGCGCTCTAATCAGGAATTTGTAGGAAGATTCAGTACGCTTGAATATCAAGCAACAACAACGAGTGAATATACACATTTCAGATTGACTGTCAACAGACTTAAGGATGGCAATACCTTTCAATTGGCTGAATGGCAACTTTTTGAAGATAAGCCGTCTTCATTGCCAGCTAATTCTGTCGGCAATGTCTTTGTTTCCTCCGGGAACAATACAATTTCTATCCGATCGGATGCTACAGAATCTGTAAAATATGCTATATATGATGTATTCGGAAGACATATGGCTGAAGATGACATACTTCCCGGAACCGAAGTGCAAAAAAATTTTTCTTCGGGAATATATATTATTTCTTTAACCTCCTTTTCAGGAAAGACAGTTGTAAAGGTAATCCTTTAATTTTTTATTTATATAAGGTAGGGCTGTGTCAAATAATTTATAATTTTGGCACAGCTTTTTTTTGTAATACAATACATTAACTGTACAACTCATAATGTTTTCTGGTTTACAGTCAGTTTGCAAAACACCTTTCAAACCCACTAAAGCCATAAACATATAAACAAAAAAAGCAGCTACAATTTTCGTTGTAACTGCTTGATTTTCTCCGCTCTCCCTCTTGGACTTGAACCAAGGACCCTCTGATTAACAGTCAGATGCTCTAACCGACTGAGCTAAGGAAGAATTTCTTTTGTTATTCACTAAAAGTGCCTAGCAAAATCGGGGTCAAAGGTAGATGTAATAAATGAAATATCCAAATATTAAACCGATTAATTTTTGTAAATAATAAATATTTTATGATTGCCAATTTTCTCAGATTTCAACTATTCTTTTTTTATTATAATTGAATATTTTAAAGATATGACACTCAGACAAATATTATTATTTGTCAGAAAATTAATATGCAAATATTTGAAAAAGAAGAGGTTGTTTCCTTATTGTTTTAATTTCTTTGTTTTCAAATAATTTTTTAGGGTTGGTTGTTTTTAATTCAGGGTAAATCTGTTCTGTGTTTTTATCGCTCAATATTTATTGCATTTTTAGAATTATTTCTAAAAGCAGTTGTAATTGAAGAGCACATTTGAGAAGTCGTGATTATCTAAATCTTCCTGTTTTATAAAGAAATTCACAACTCCTCCATATTCACCAATTGAAATTTTATCATCACTGTCTATCTGGAGTAACAGAGTAGTATGATTTTCAATGCTTTTATTGCCGATTCTGGGGTCTTCTTCAGAAAAATACGGATATCCGCCGACACAACTTCCTGAATAATGGAATGTTTCTTGTATTAATTGAGTGTCCAGCTCGTGTAGATCACGATAAACATGTTCAATTTTTATTCCATATTTAGCGCAAAGATTGATCACTATATCATCAAACCTGAAATCATATTGAGTCATTGGCCAGGAAAGTGATTCCAGATCTAATGCAACTTCTCCACCTTTGATAACAAAGTGTTCTTCATCTTTTCTTAAAGTCTTGAATGGCGTTTTTATTGGAGGTTTGCGGAGGGGCGTGCCTTTGATGATGTCTTCATGATAAACTACCCGGAAGTGATCTTGGATTGTAGTGCTGTTGTCATCATCGAGGGCTTCCGGCCCTAAATAAAATTGTAAAATACCATTTTGGGGAAATCCTTCAATCTTCGGAAGTTCCGAAAAATTAAGTTGTGCCAGAAACTTAAGTGGTTTTTTGTCATAAGACGGATATTCGAAGTTTGCCGGCAAGTAGGGGTTACCTCCAAATTTACTGGTGTAAGGGTCAAGCATTTTTTTTGTTTTCAAAGTAAACAATGCCAACATAGGGATAGTTGTACTAGCTTGTACTTCTCCGATCAATTTTTCTAAGATATCGGAGGGTAGACGTTTTTGTTTCATTTGTTTGTTATTTTCTATTTCATTCGTTTATTTTGTCTAACTCATACTTTTCTTATTTATTATCTAAATAAATGTAAAATGTTGCTTTTTATTTTATGTGTTTTTTATTTAATATAAAAAATCTTTTTTTACCTATAATAACAATTTAAGATTAAATCTGTTCTGAATTTTATAAAAATTAGTTATTAATAACAAAAAATAAATGAGGTTCGATATTTTCCCTGGAAAAGAAAGCTTAAGTTTTATTGCAAATAAAAGAAACCTTATTGTACAAAAAAAATTCATTATGTTAATCTTTGTCATTAAAGATTTTTTATCTGTTATTTATATACGTCTTGACTTTTCTTTTGCATCTCATAGAATAAAATTAAGATAAAAGAAGATAGAAAAAATAGTCCTTGTTCATTTTTAGCTTCCATTCTCCCACTGTTGGTATTTCTGCCTGTAATGCATCGATTATTGCAGGGAAGTCAAATTTGATTTCCTGTACTTCTCTTTTCTCATTTTTTTTGCATGAGAAACAAATAAGGATGATGGCTATAATAGCCTGAATAATACGTTGTTGATTGCGCTGAATTGTTTTTATCGCCAGATACATACAGGTAGTTCCCATTGCTACTAATAAAATCATCCAGACCGGCATGCACCTGGGTTTATGATTTCCTTTGTATTGTGTTATTGTATCCAGAAATTCTTGCAGGGTTTGAATGCCATCGTCGTCTACATGATAAATGCCTTGAATATTCGGTTTTTCGATTGCAACAGTGACTGATGCAATAAAATCTTCTTTCGATATCAAATGAATATAAGTGGATTTCTTCCAGATTCTTAACAGGTAGTATTTGGCAAACCATAGTGCAGCGTCGATCATTAAAATTCCTTTTCCGTAAATCATACCTGCCTGTAAAGATACTGCTTCTATTTGATTAGCCGCACATTTTTCAAATAGTTTTTTTTCTGGATTTCCTGCAGCTCCGGTGATTAGTACGCAATTAGAGTCGTTTTTATTTATATTTCTCAAATTTTTCCCGTTTCATTTATATAAGTAAGGAGATAGGGCATAATTCCTGCAGGTCGTTACTCCCGGTTATATACAAAAGATCTCTTTGGGTATGGCAATTACAAAATCGCCATCGACATCAAAATTTTCTTTTGTCCAGAAATCGGAAAAGAGGATTAAGCTGGCTTCGAAATCTCCACCTGCAGCTATGTCAAAACTTTGTTGTTGCTTAGAGTTAAAAAGCTTGCGAATGTGTCTGATCTAATTGTAAAGGCTATTCCAGTTGATAGACTTCCTTCTAATCTGATTTTTATTGTGAACCCCCATATATTCTGTTGTAATTATCAACCGCTTTATTCCAGTATTTTTCAAAATCAGGTAGATTGTAATAATTATTTCTTTCAAATTCTTCATCGTATTTTTGTTTTGTTTCTTTGCATCCTTGATAGAAAGAGTCCATAAAGTAATCTCTTGCAGAGGAAAAGTATTCATTATCACAGATTTTTTCGCCCCAATACAACAAGTGGGCATATATCATCGCTTGTTCTTGAAAACTATAATTGCATTTTAATGCATTATCTGTGCCGAAAAAGGCTGTTATATTGATAAAATTATGTATTTGTTTAACATAATTTTCAAATGTACCTAACACATCTGTATTCGTATTTTCTTTCATGAAATCAAGAGTTTCCTGATTGATTCTTAACTTTCCTTGACAATCACGATGAACTAAAAGTTGAAGAAATTCTTCAAGATTAGTCGCTTCATTTGTGTGATAATTATATCTGAACTCAGTTCGTTCTATCATCCATTTTAGTAATTTTTGATCTTTTACATAACCAAAATCATTTACCAATGATTCAAGAAATTGAGAATCATTATTCATCAACCAGGTCAAACTGGCGTTGCTGTCATTGAAGAGGTATTTGTTCTGATGAATGATATTTAGTGGGGTAATATTGATAATTTTATTGTTGTCTATTTTGACAAAATCTTCTATCATAGGAAGGGGAGAGATGAAATTATATTTTTTTATAAAGAAAATATTATGATACAAAAATTCAACTGATGCTATATCTTTTACTGTTCGAGAAGGATCATATGATGGAGGCACAACATAACTAATGAAATCTGTATGATTTATTAGCTGTTGTGATTCTGTGTTTAGAGTGATCCCAAATATGTTTTTCAGTTTATCTTGAAATTTTTCATCTGAAATAAATTGAAATTCATTGCGTTTTAAGTTGTTGTATATTATTGGAATAACTATTTTTAAGTCTTCCTCAGACATATAATACTCTATACCATCATCGCCTTCTTCTGGAATAGGAATATTTATATATTCAGCAAAATATTCTCTGATTTTTTTCTCATTTATTGCTAATGTATCCATTTCTGTTTGAATTAATGTATCTTTATTTTCATTATTCTTATTTTGCTGGCAATTTGATAGTATAACCGATAATCCAATTAATACTATAGCATATTTACTTTTTATCATATTTATAATGTCTTGAGTTATTTCTTTCCTTTATTTTTTCTATCTGTTTGTGTTTTTTTTTCTTCATTTGTAATAGAACTATCATTTTTGTAATGTACATAAAATCCCGGATTAATTCTATTTTCTAACATTTTACCTGATAATGAAGAAGCAATCTCAAAATGCACATGAGGGCCACAAGTGCCTCCGGGAACACCTGTAGTTCCTGATTTTCCGATAATAATGCCTGAAGCAACTGTAGTTCCTTTTTCCACTGAAATTTCACTTAAATGAGCATATCTGAAATAAATCTTGCCACTGTCTGAAAAGCCTTCGCCTTTTTCTTCTTCTCCGTCTTTACTGTATTTTAGTGTATAATTCCTTTTTCGCTCCTTGAATATTTTTAATTGGTCTGTGTCACTAATTTCGATAATTATAATTTTTCCATAAGAACCCTTTGCCTCTGCGGTTACAACTTTCCCTTTGAGACAAGCATATACATTTGTACCTTCTATTGCAAAAATATCTAATCCTTGATGTTGTCCATACTTTCGGGTTTCTTTTCGAGTATAACCAAAAGCGGCATATTTAGCCCATTCATTGCCGCTTTGCATATATAGTGTTATCTGAGGATTATCCACCGGATCATGCCAACCACCGGAATTTTTCGACTCTTCTTCCGGATTTTCCTCACAAACAGGAATATCCATAAAGTTTTTTCCTTTTTCATATTTGTCCCAAAACCTTTTTAATAACTCTTTT
>JAVBLQ010000136.1:0-13867 GCA_031553435.1 Bacteroidales bacterium
AGGGATGATTTTCCGCTGTTACGTTTTCCTAGCAGTGTAATATGCAGTCGATTGGATTGAGGTGTATTGTTCATTGTCTGAAATTTGCATTTATTGGATGCAAATATAGGACATTCTTCTGTATATAAATCAGAAAGGAGACCGGAATAATTCCGACCTCCTCTCATCTCTGCCTCTTACTTCTTACCTAAGACTCTCTTGTTAAGGTTTAAGATATAAAATCTTAAACCTTAAGCTTTTTATTCATGATTATTGCTGAGTTTTCTTTTTAAGTCACCTCCAAATCACAACTTAAACTTAATTAGTAGGTTTAATTGTGATTGTATAACTACCTGTTTCAGTTCCCCAAGTGTGAGTGAATGTAATTTTAACAGTTGCAGTAAATTGTTTTTGAAGCGCTTCACCAACGTTTTTCCAAGTTACTAAACCTGTGTTTTCATCCACTACCAATGTTTGTCCGGCACCTAATACAGGTTTTTCAATTGAATACTTAAATGTCATCGGACCATACTTAACTGCACCCGATTGAGCAACTCCTTGTTTGTAAATCAATTCAAAATCATTATGTATTGATCTCAGATTAAAGAATTTACTACCATCCAACGTCCATGCATTTTGATCATTGTCAATCAACGTAGTTTTTACTCCAACCATATCTGCAGCAGCAGGCGCTTCAACTCCCTGAACAGGACATACCAAGTTGATCGGGAATCCTTTTCCGTCGGAACCGCCAAATACTACTTGTCTGACTTCTGTTCCATTGAAATCATACACAGCTTCTACTTTCACATAGATTGGTTTTTTAGTTCCTTTGCCATGATTAATGAATGTCCATGTAGTAGCATTAGCAGGTACATCAAGCGTAGAACCTGTGATGGTCATACCTCCATAATAAGATGCTACAGTTCCTGAAGGAGCCATCAATGTATATACTAACCTCATATTTTGAGCACAAGCAGGAGTCGTTCCATCGAATACAACAGCAGGATTATTGAATGCACTTGCCAGATCTCCTGTCATCAACCAATTAGAACCATTTGTTTTTCCTTTCAGGAAGTAATTGTTATTTTCCCAGTTCAGAGCAACAGGGGTCAACGCTTTTACTGCCGGAGGAATTACTTTAACTTTAACGCTAACATTTACATCTGGTCTGGCTGTAGCGGTAAATTTACCTGTAAATGTATAGGTTCCTTCTTTTGCTCCTGTCGGAATTACCAAGCGTAAATTGTTTTCGTTCGGCAATATAGATTTCCAATATATACCTGAAGCTAATTCAGCTACTCCGGTAGTAGTGTTGGTGAAAGTATACAGAGCGAAGAATTCTGCTCTTGACAATCCAACGCCTGTAGAACTATTGAAAAGATCATCCAAATCAACAACTTTTTCTGCAGCAGTACAAGCCATTGTTACTGTTCCCAAATCTTTATTTACAGCTATTGGCTCATTGCTTAGAGCTAAAATATCAATTCTGATAATTTTTTCAAGAACAACCTGATTTGTTGGCAGTAATAATGTTACTTTAACCAATGGTTTTCTTCCTATTGCTTCATAAAGATCTTTAGCAGTGATTTTCCCATCTGCAGCCAGTGTAGAATATTTATCACTTGATTGGTCAACTTCATCGTCACCGTCATTGGTTGTCCAGGTTACTTTTTCAAATTTATATGACCATCCTTCGAAACCACTTTCATTTAAAGAAAATTGACTTCCGTTGATAGTTATATAGTTTTTCAATAAAGCGGCAATATCCAATGTTTGTCCCTTAACTACTGCAAATTCACCTGGTAATGCCAAAATCTGAGCAGTACCTAATGTTGTTGCAATTTGATTCAAAGCAACCAGAGGGCATTTTGTCAAATTAATTTCGGTACCATTTTTCATTCTTACCAAATTAACTTGAGAGTTTGCATATATATCAGATTCATATGATTTTATATAATCCGAATAAACATAATCATCTGCAGATAAAGATTTATCGTTTTTAAGACATAAAGCAAGGTAGCTACCTCCCAAAGTCTTTTGGAATGTATTTGAATTAGTACCACTTCTCGATACTTTAACTTTCAGTACGCCATCAGTAATATTTGCATCAGCTTTATTAATGGTTGCAAATAAAGATGAAACATCTTTTGAACCAGCAGCTCTCAACATTGTTGTCTTTGCAGAAAAACCTTCAACTGTAATCCAATTATAAGGAACGCTTGTAGGATTAACTTTATAAGAAACAGATGCTGTTCCATAATATGGTTTTCCATTCAACAGAGTAAGAGATGGGAACCAGACCACCGGACTACCACTATTCTCAATAGTAGGAATAAATGACAAACTTGTTACTGTAAGCGAAGCTTTCGGCAGCTTAATTATAGTTGTTACTCCTTGAGCATCAACTACAGTTAAAACATAATAACCTTCTTGAGCATCATCAACAACAATAGAACCACCATTGGTGATAGCCTTTTGGTTGGTGCTTACTCCGTTTATTACCCAATAGCCATCGACGATTTTAAGATCGAAACTTGGCGTAACACCGTCTTTTCCATCTTTACCATCTGCTCCATCTTTACCATTAGTTCCATCTTTACCGTCTGCTCCATCTTTGCCATCGGTTCCGACAGCCCGAACTCCGGTAGATACCCCATTTATGTACCAAATACCATCTTGAATGGTCACAACAGCAGCAGCACCTGAGGCACCAGTAGCGCCAGCAGCGCCCGTATCGCCCTTGTCGCCTTTATCGCCCTTGGCTCCAGTGTCTCCTTTAGCTCCATCTTTACCATCTTTACCGTTAGTTCCATTGGAAATTTCATAAGAAGTACCATTGGAATCTGTTACGATAATCCCAGTCCCTGTCGAGTTGGCTTTAATACTTTGAATATACTTGCCGGATTGAGCTAAGGCTTGAAGAGCTTGAATAGCACTTTTATTAGCATCAATCTGACTTTGAAGATTGTCAATGTCATCGTCATAGTCTTTACAACTAACAACGAATCCAACTGCAAAAATGAGGACTAATCCCCATTTCAGAAAATTTTTTGGAAAATTAAATTTACGAATCATGATCATTATTTATTTAAAAGTATTTAGTAAAAAATCATCAACTTTATAGCCTTTTCATTGTTTTAATACAATTAAAATGCAGATTTAGATGCATTTTATTAACTTTGTATATTTAAAATAAACCGAAGTCATTATACGATTATTTATTGTAACAACATACAATATTAAAGTGCAAATATATGTATATTTTTTGTATTAGTGCAATATATTAATGTATTTTTTTATAAAAATATTACAATTTTTCTATTATAATGAATTTGGCTTTTGGAAAAATGTATTTTTTCATTTTTACGTTTAATAATTATGAATAGTTGGGGAAGACTAGAAAAAGTAATTTTATGGAGTGGTTTAACGATAAATGCCTTTTCTCAGGCGATTGGACTAAGAAGAGCGGAAAATTTATACCAGATCAAAAAAGGGAATAATTCGATAAGCAAAGAATTGGCTGAAAAAATTGTTTCAAAGTATCCTCATATCAGTAAATCATGGCTTCTCACAGGAGAAGGAAATATGTTTGTTGATGAAAAAGAGGATGAAAGTTCTATAAAATCAATTCCTTTTTATAATTCCGGCTTATTGGAATTTTCATTGGATGCTGATTCAAAAGAACATACACCATTATACAATATTCAAATACCTTCTTTGTCAAATTGTGATTTTGCTGCAACCTGTGTTGGTAATTCAATGCATCCGGATATTCCTTCCGGATCGATTGTCGCATTAAAAGAAGTAAATTTCAATAATATATTGTTTGGTGAAATATATTTTATTGTAACAGATAGCTATAGTACAATAAAATATTTGAGACAAGTGGAAGGAGATGATTCTAAATATCGTTTAGTACCTAAAAACACGACAGAATTTGATGAAGTTATATTAGATAAATCACAAATTCGTCGCTTGTTTCTGGTTAAAGGCGTGATCTCTACAAAGGTATTGTAGTGAATAGCATCAATACCTGATATTTTTTCTGTTTAGAGCCGCTCTATATAAATCTGCATTCCGGTTATGTTCAGCCAGAGTAGAGGCAAAATTGTGCTGTCCTGAAAAATCCTCTTTGGCGCACATATAAATATAATTGTGTTGGCTGTAGTTAAGAACCGCATCTATTCCTTTGATTGAAGGAATCCGGATAGGACCCGGAGGCAATCCCGGATTTTTGTATGTATTATAAGGAGAGTCTGTTGCAAGATGAATGTTAAGCACCCTTCTGATGCCAAAATCTCCCACGGCATATTTGACTGTGGGATCCGCCTGTAAAAGCATTCCTTGTTTCAACCGGTTGATATATAATCCTGCCACAATGGGATATTCTTTGGAAGATGCTGTTTCTTCTTCCACAATAGAGGCAAGAATAGAAACCTGCACAGGAGACAAAGGGATGTTTTGAGCAGCTTTGAGTCTATCCTGGTTCCAGAATTTATCGTATTCTTTTTTCATTTTTTGAAGAAAATGGTTTACATCAATGTTCCAATATACTTCATATGTATTAGGTATAAACATACAAAGAATAGTTTCGTTATTAAATCCAAATTTTTCACAAACAACAGAATCATTCAAACTAACCAATAATGAGTCTGAAGAAAGCATCAATTGTTTACCGATTCTTTCTGCGAAATCATTCTTCAAACGAATATTGTTAAATGTGAGTTTGACAGGAGTTTGTATTCCGTTTTCCAAAATTCTCAACAATTCGCGGACATTCATTCCCGGTTTTATGGCATATCGTCCCGTTTTCATATTCAACGGGTATTTTGAAAAACTCGCCAGTTTCTTAAATAACTCAATATCTTTGATGTGAGCAGTATCTTGTAGTTGAGATAGTAAATCATTATAATTTTGATTGTCATCGACATATATATACACTGTCTTTTTTATATTAAAAAAAGGAGAGTAAATTTTTTGATAAATAATGACTCCCGCTACTAATGAAATTATAAATAATGATGATATAATAATCCAAATAATTTTTTTTCGTTTCGAATGAGACTTTTCCATTGACTATTCCTTTTTTTTGTTGATAAGCGCAAAGGTAAAAATAAAAAACTAAAAAAATACTTGTGATAAATTTTGAAAAGTCCGAAAGAATCACCTATCTTTGCACCGCCGTTCACAAAAACGAAGATCAAGAAGAGTCTTGGAAGTGTGGGTGAGTGGCTGAAACCACCAGTTTGCTAAACTGACGTACGGGTAACTGTACCGGGGGTTCGAATCCCCCCGCTTCCGCAAAAAGCCGCGACAAACGGCGACGAATGTAAGACAAGTCCTACAGAATCAATGATTTTGCGGGACTTTTTCTTTTTTAGGTGATTCTTTTTAGATGGCAGGGCAAAAAGCTAAATTATCAAACATCATGAATAAAGAAAATAAATCAATTCACGACTTCGACTTCAATCTGATTTGCGAATATTTTTCAAATATAGAACGTCAGGGACCAGGCAGTCCTGAAGTAACCATCAAGGCATTGAGCTTTATCGACAACCTGACCGATAATTCCCGTATCGTTGACCTTGGTTGCGGAACAGGCGGACAAACCATGACGCTTGCCAAGCATGCTTCGGGACAGATTACCGGGCTTGACCTTTTTCCCGAATTTGTCGATATCTTTAACCGGAATGCCGAACAACTCAATCTCTCTGATCGTGTAAAAGGCATTATCGGTTCAATGGACAATCTCCCTTTCGGGAAGGAATCTTTAGATCTGATTTGGTCAGAAGGTGCAATCTATAATATCGGCTTCGAACGGGGATTGAACGAGTGGCGCGAGTTTCTGAAACCGGGTAGTTATATCGCTGTATCGGAAGCGTCGTGGTTCACCGACGAACGTCCCGACGAAATCAACGACTTTTGGATGGATGCTTATCCCGAAATTGATACTATCCCGAACAAGGTAGCTCAAGTGCAAAAGGCAGGCTATATCCCTGTAGCAACCTTTACGCTTCCATCAACCTGCTGGACAGAACATTTCTATGCTCCACAGGCAAAAGCACAGGACGAGTTCCTCAAAAAGTATGCAGGGAATAAAACCGTTGAAGAGTTAATTGCCAGTCAACGCCATGAGATGCAATTGTTCTATAAGTATAAAGATTTTTATGGTTATGTATTTTATATTGGGAAGAAGATTTGAAAGATAATGTATTGACAGATTTTATTCACATTCAAGACGTATGAAAACATTTACAACTATAAGTCTTTTGGTTGTTTCCAATATGTTCATGACTTTCGCATGGTATGGCCATTTGAAATTCAAAGAGATGAACTGGTTCAGCAGTTGGGGATTACCAGCTATTATCCTTCTCAGTTGGGGCATTGCTTTGTTTGAGTATTGTTTTCAGGTCCCGGCCAACAGGGTCGGTTTCATAGGCAATGGAGGTCCCTTTAATCTGTGGCAACTCAAAGTGATGCAGGAAGTAATCACACTTATTGTATTTACAATCTTCACTACTTTAGTATTCAAAAATGAATCGTTCCGTTGGAATCATTTCATCGGATTTATTTTTCTGGTTTTGGCGGTCTATTTCATATTTAAGAAGTGAAGTCAAGTTGTGACCGACATGAAATACAAATTATTATCTTTGCAGCCGCAAACACAACACATACAAAATGGCCTATACGAACAATGTAATGATAGTCCGTCACAAACTGCTGACGGACCTTGTCAGACTATGGAATCAAAATCAATTAGTTGAAAAAATAGACAGACTACCCATAGAACTGAGCCCTCGCCGGAAGAAAACTTTAGGACGCTGTTGCGTACACAAAGAACGTGCCGTCTGGAAATACAAATCTTTCCCCCTGCTGGGTTGGGATATGTCTGACGAACAGAGTGAATTGACTCCCTTATCCGAATACGCGCGCCAGGCTTTGGAACGCACAGGAACAACAAAAGAAAATATTTTGTGCGTAATTGATGAAGCCTGTTCATCGTGTGTACAACAAAACTATGTGGTCACCAACCTTTGCCGCGGTTGCGTGGCGCGTACTTGTTACATGAACTGCCCTAAAAACTCAGTTTCTTTTGATAAAAACGGACAGGCATGTATCGACAACGATACTTGTATCAGTTGTGGAATCTGTCATAAAAGTTGCCCCTATCATGCTATCGTTTACACGCCTATCCCTTGCGAAGAATCTTGTCCGGTCGGAGCAATCAGTAAAACCGATGATGGCATTGAATATATTGATGAAAAAAAATGTATTTATTGCGGAAAATGCCTGAATGCCTGTCCTTTCGGAGCTATATTCGAAATTTCACAGACATTCGATGTATTACAACGCATCCGCAAAGGAGAAAGATTAATCGCTGTTGTAGCCCCATCTATTCTTGGACAATTTAAAGCTCCTATTGATAAAGTATATGGCGCCTTTAAAGCAATGGGATTTCATAGCGTGATCGAAGTAGCGCAGGGAGCCATGCAAACAACTTCAAACGAAGCAGAAGAATTAAAAGAAAAAATAGCTCAGGGACAACCGTTTATGACCACATCTTGTTGTCCGTCATACATAGAATTGACAGAAAAGCATATTCCTGACATCAAACCTTTTGTATCCCATACCCGGTCGCCGATGCATTACGCTGCAAAGCTTGCTAAAGAACAAAATCCGGATGCAAAAATTGTATTTATCGGCCCTTGTGTAGCCAAACGCAAAGAAGCCAGAAAAGACGAATATGTGGATTATATCCTGACATTCGAAGAAATAGGTTCCATTCTTCATGGATTGGACATTGAAATAGAACAAGCTCCTTCATTCTCCATTCTCTTCAATTCAGTACGCGAAGCTCACGGTTTTGCACAAGCCGGAGGAGTAACCAATGCTGTTAAAGCTTACTTAAAAGAAGAAGCTGATAAAATAAAAACAATTCAAATTTCGGATATTAATAAAAAGAATATTGCCATGCTTCGAGCTTTTGCCAAAACAAAAAAAGCGGGCGGACAGTTTGTGGAAGTAATGGCTTGCGAAGGCGGATGCATTACCGGTCCAACCTCATGCAATGATATTTCAGCAGGAAAAAGACAATTGGAACAAGTGCTTGTCAAGATTCCGGGATATGAAGACAATCATTGACAATTTACGATCAAACCGTACACTCAAAGCCGTTGAATACAAGCAATTGCTTTCCTGTACAAATCAGGAAGTAATCAATTATCTTCACCAACAGGCAAGAGAAGTTGCCCTGTCGCAATTCGGCAACCGGATTTATATCCGTGGTTTGATAGAAATCAGTAATTTTTGTCGCAACGATTGCTTTTATTGCGGAATAAGAAAAAGCAATACAAACGTCAGGCGATATCGATTGAACGAAAACTCTATTCTGGATTGTTGTAAACAAGGGTATGCACTCGGATTCCGGACTTTTGTATTACAAGGAGGCGAAGATGCGGGAATATCTGATGAAAAAACAGAGCATGTTGTAGCAAGCATCCGCAAGATATATCCCGATTGTGCAATTACACTTTCTTTGGGAGAAAGACCGAAGGAAGTTTATGAAAGATTTTTCACGGCAGGAGCCAATCGTTATTTATTGCGTCATGAAACTTCTAACGAAACGCATTACAAACGCTTGCATCCTGAAAAAATGTCATACGAGAACAGGCTTCGTTGCCTGAATGATTTGAAAGCCATCGGTTTTCAGGTTGGAACCGGAATCATGGTCGGATCACCCTTTCAAACCATTGACAATCTGGTGGAAGATATTCTTTTCATCGAAAAATTTCATCCGGAAATGATAGGAATCGGGCCTTTTATTCCTCACCGGAAAACTCCCTTTGCGGATTATCCGGCAGGCAATGTGCAACTAACACTCACCCTGCTTTCCATTTTCCGGTTGATACATCCGGCAGCGTTGATTCCTTCGACAACGGCTTTGAACACAATTGATTCCAAAGGAAGGGAAAAAGGAATACTGGCCGGAGCAAACGTAATCATGCCGAACCTGACGCCTGGCGATCAACGAAACAATTACGAATTATATAACAATAAAACTTTTCAGGGAGCCGAGGCTGCAGAAGGACTTGAAATCCTCCGCAAAAGAATGCAGGCGATCGGTTATGAAATTTCACAACAACGTGGAGACTATAATAATATGCCAATTAATCAATATGCCAATGTGCCAATTAACGGACACAATTCATCAGAAGCAGAACAATTTATCAACCATCGGGAAATTATGGAGACATTGGAATTTGCCAATCTTCATAAAAACGACCGGAACCTGATCGAACAATTGATTGATAAAGCTGCCGAATGTAAAGGATTAACACACAGGGAAGCTGCTGTTTTACTGGAATGCGAACAACCGGACCTGATCGAACATATTTTCAACACTGCTCGCAACATCAAGCAAAAAATATACGGCAACCGCATCGTGATGTTTGCCCCGCTTTATCTTTCAAACTATTGTGTCAACAGTTGCCGGTATTGTCCTTATCATCTGAAAAACAAAACAATACACCGGAAAATACTAACGCAGGAAGAAATACAACAGGAAGTGATCGCTCTGCAAAATATGGGACACAAACGCCTGGCGCTCGAAGCAGGAGAAGATTCAATGCACAGTCCCATCGAATATATATTGGAATCGATTGAAACCATTTACAGTATCAAACATAAAAACGGAGCGATCCGGCGCGTCAATGTCAATATTGCAGCAACCAGTGTAGAAAATTACCGCCGGTTGAAAGATGCAGGCATCGGAACTTATATTTTATTCCAGGAAACATATCATAAAGAAAGATACGAACAACTTCATCCTATAGGTCCGAAAAGTAATTATGCATACCACACGGAAGCGATGGACCGCGCCATGCAGGGAGGTATAGACGATGTGGGCCTGGGAGTTCTTTTTGGCTTAAGTCCCTATCGTTATGACTTGGTCGGCTTACTGATGCATGCCGAACATCTGGAAGCTGCTTTTGGCGTAGGACCCCATACCATCAGTGTTCCCCGTATTTGTCCTGCTGACGATATCAACACCAACAATTATCCGGATGCCGTGCCTGATGATGTATTCCGGCGCATTGTTGCGATCATCCGTATGGCTGTACCTTATACGGGAATGATCATTTCTACCCGTGAATCACAATCTTCACGCGAACAATTACTTGATATCGGAATTTCACAGATCAGCGGAGGTTCTAAAACCGGAGTCGGCGATTACAGCAATTTGCATACATTATCAGAGAATACTTCCCAATTCGAAGTGAGCGACAATCGTACGCTCGATGATATTGTAGCCTGGCTGCTTCAACGCGGACATATTCCCAGCTTCTGCACAGCCTGTTACCGCGAGGGAAGGACCGGCGACCGTTTCATGTCGCTGGCTAAATCCGGACAAATCGCCAATTGTTGCGCTCCGAATGCATTGATGACTCTGAAAGAATATTTGGAAGATTACGCATCGGAAACAACTCGCAAATTGGGAGAAAAAATCATAGAAAAAGATGTTTTCCTCATCCCCAATCTCCAAGTGCAGAAAATTTGCTTACACAATTTAAGAGAGATCGGGGAAGGAAAACGGGATTTCAGATTTTAGGAAACCGGTTGAATTTTCAGATATGAATGTTTTACATTTCTCCTATTGCAATCTTACTCAATTGTTTGATTTGATTCAGGTCTTTATAATCATACTGATAAATTCCGTCGGCAGCAATCATCATCAGCACATTGTTAAAAGGGATTACATCAAAAGCATCCATTCCGGAGTAATGAGCCAAACGTTTTCCCATCAGTGTTAAAGGATCCTGGGCATCATAAATTTTAAGTCCGTCATCGCATAAAAAAAGTATACCGTTGTCGATACCCAGGCCTTTAGGATTAGTCATGGTATAGGTTACAATGGGTTTAGGGGCTTCTACATTTTTCACATCAATAAGCATCAATTCATTTACATTTTGTCCGCAAACATTTCCCGAACGCACGGTGACGTAGGCAATGTCTTTTTCAACCACTACGGGATCGCATCCCCAAACATGTCCGATAAAACTTTTTCGTTCGGGAGACAAAGGATTTTCAACAGAATAAATCAACAATCCTGTGGGTGTTCCCATAAATAATTTATTTTCATAATTGAAAATAGTTTCAACATTGTAGCCGGTATAGATACTTTCAACGGCTTTTTGAGGTTGCGAACCGGAAATATTGAATATGGATAAATAGTTATTTATAACTGTATATAAATAGTCCTGATAAATTCCGAATCTGGCCATGGATCCTGTAATGCCGTTTCCTCCTTTATTTCCGAAATTTGGACCAGCATCACTAACCAAATCTCCTCTGGAACGTTCTATTTTTTCTTTTCTTTCTACTAAATTCCAAGCGACAACAATTCCGGTAATCCCATTCTGATAATAGACTTTGTTGTAGTCAATACCATATTCATTGCAAACTTCAGGCAACGCATTGGGAAAGACGGATTCCAGACGTCCTTTCAATACGGGTTGTGCCGGATTATTGATATCAAACCAAACCAGATCGATGTAGGAGTCGGCATATAGCATATTATTTCGCACGGCTATATCTGCATTTCCTAATAATTCGACGAATCCGATGTTTTGAGGCGAAGCCGGATTCCGGTTGTCAATGATATGAATTCCTTTTTCAGGTTCGGAAATAAACAGATAGCCATCGTAAAAGCAAATTTTACCTTGTTTTTTTATTTCCTGGGGTTGATCGGCAACCTTGACTGAACTTCTGAATTCAGACAAAGGCATAAAAACCGGTTCGTTGATGTTGTAGGTTACAAACTCTGAGGTTGAATCATCACATCCTTGAAACAAGTACGCCATACCTATTAAAATAGGAATAATTAGTTTTTTCATGTGTAAATAATTTTATTTAATATTTCTTTCATTTAGAATGAATATCGTAGTCCGGCTCCGATTCCAACAGTCAGCGGCCAGTCGGTACGAATGCTTTTAGGTTGATCATTATCAAAATAATATCCCAGGCGAGGCTCAAAATAAAGTCCCATATTACGGGATAGATGGTATGTTATACCTAACGAACCATTTAATGACCATTGAAATCCGTCGATAGAACTATCTTCTTTAGTGGTATATATGCTATTCGGATTATATTGATTTTTGATAGTTCTCATTCCTATTCCCTTTTCTATCATGACTCCTCCGGAAAAATAGACATCCCATTTAGAGTGATTGTTCCAGATATAGACAATTCCATTTAAGGGTATTCCCAGATAATTCATTTGTCGCTTGCCATCATATTTGAAATTTTGGTGCCATTGATATTTGGCAGAAAGATAGGTATAAACCAATCCGGTTTCTATTCCGAAACGTGAGTTTATATTTTTCCTTAAAGTTAAACCGAATGATAGCGGAGGCAAATATTCTACACTTGCATCTTCCGGAAGTATCTCGCTCTTTAAATGTGTAGCATCCTGTGGAGAGTTGTAACTGATTGATCCGAAAGCTACATCATAATACTGAAGAGGATGCTGTTCCACATTATTCCCAACCCCTCCGCTTGTAGCAAAAGAAGCCGCTAATAACAATCCTTCTTTTTCTTTTTTCTTCCTGTTATATTGGATGTTAGTTGCATAAAATGCTGATTCATCCTTTTTTTCATTCTTTTTTATTTCCTTGGGGGGTGTATTTGTTTCTTGTGTTTCTGCAACTAAAATTTCTTTTGAAGGAGAAATAACAGTGTCTTTTATATTGAATTCTACAGTTCCGGGTTCTTTGACAGGCTGATCGACTTGATTGGTCTGAGTTTTAATTTTTTTAGCTGTTGCAAATGAATTCTTTTCAGAAGAGTAATTTGCTTTATCTTCCGCCTTATCTTCCGGTTTCTTTTGAATCGAAACAGCAGAGTCCGGTTTTGCGTGATGAATTTCAACACCGGCATATTTTTCTTGTTTTTTTGTAACAAATTGATTCTGATTCGTATAAAACATTGTAAATATCAATACAATAGCCACCAATGCTGCTACGGCACTCCAGATCCCGATGATCTTAGCTCGAGTTGATGATCTTTTGGGTAATCGTTTATTTATTATATCCCAATCAGAAGAATCAACAGGTACCTCATGATTTTCCAGTTGTTGCCGGAAAATTTCTCTTAAAGCATCATATTTGTTGTCTTCATTCATTATTCGTTAGTTTTAATAGTTCAAAATGATTTCGCCACTTTCATTTTCCTCTCCACCATTTTTTGCAGTAACTGCCTTGCCCTTAAATATTGAGATCTGGATGTACTTTCCTGAATGTGCAATGTTTTTGCAATTTCAGCATGAGAGTACCCTTCTATTGCATACATGTTGAAAATTGTTCTATATCCATCCGAAAGACTCGTTATACATTCCAGTAATTCATTGGTTGATAACTCTTCAAAAACAGTAACATTTACATCTTGCAGATGATGTACCTCTTCAACATCCGTACTAAATCTTAAAACATCGTTTTGACGGAGAAAATCCAGGGCTGTATTCACAAAAATCTTCCTCACCCAAGCAGGGAATGACCCTGTATTGGAATATGTGTGGATTTTCGTGAATAAAGTAACGAATCCATCATGCGTCAGATCCCGAGCAGATTCTTTTTCGCGCACATATCTTAAGCAAACACTCATCATAGCCGGAGCATATTTTTCGTATAATTGCTTTTGCGCCCACGATTCGCCTTTTATACATCCATTGATAAGAGATTGTTCTTCCATCAAATTGTTTATGTATTATAGATGTAAATATATTGAGAAATGTTGCATGCCGGAATAATTTTTTGTTGAAAAAAAGATTCTTCATTGGAGAATAATCTCTTTTATTATATTTTTGTGTAATTTAGAACTGTTTAAG